>QWQU01000017.1 GCA_003670735.1 Chloroflexota bacterium
AGGGCCGATGTTCGCGGCGGTCACCGGAATACCGAGCGGCACGAGGTCCGTCCGTGTGGGGTTCTCGGCATCGGTCACCAGCACCCAGAGCGCCACGCCGATCAGCAGCGACACCGCCGCGAGGCCAGGTGTGCGCGTCACGTGATAGCGCGCTCGATTCAAGAGCTCGAGCACAATGCGCACACCCGCCGAGAGCTGCCCGCCACCCATGGCTAGGCCCCCTCGATCGCGCGCAGCGTGTCGTCGCCCGTATCAGGCTCGAGCGCGAACAGCCGATACAACTGACGCTCGAGGCGTTCCTCGGTCAGCCCACTCAGCATCCGCCCACTCGACGCCAGCCCAAGCTCACCGCGCTCCTCGGACACCACGACCGCAACCGCGTCCGTGCGCTCGGTAATCCCGAGTGCCGCACGATGGCGCATGCCGAACTCGGCCGGTAGCGCGACTTCGGAGAACGGCAGCGTGCATCCAGCCGCCACGACGCGGTCAACGCGGATGATCACCGCGCCGTCATGCAGCGGTGTGTTGGTCGCGAACACGCTCGCGAGTAGTTCGAGTGACAACGCGGCATCGAGCGGCACACCGGTGTCGATCACCTCACGCAGACCGGTCTCGCGCTCGAAGATGATCAGCGCACCCCGTCCCTGTCGCGCGAGGCGACTCGCGGCGTGCACCACCGTCTCGATCGCGCGCGCCTGTTCCTCGTGGTGCGTTTGCGCGCGGAACCCCGTGCGTCCGAGTCGTTCGAGCGCACGCCGGATCTCAGGCTGGAACACGACCGCAAGCGCGATCACCAGACCAGTCACCGAGTTGCGCAGCAGCCAGTTCACCACGCGCAGGTCGAGCACGCGGCTGAGCAGGAATGCCCCACCGAGTACGACCACGACGCCGCGCAGAACGGTCATCGCGGTCGTGCCGCGCATCAGCAGCAGCACCCAGTAGATCGAGGTCGAGACGATCAGAATGTCGATCACCGATGCGAACGTGAAGTTCGCGATCAGGTCACGCGCGACGGCGGCGATGTTCGACACGAAGGTTCCTCGGGAGCGTCGGCGCGGCGCGCCGAGGACGGACGGTTACTGCGGCCGCGACATCAGCTGCAGCAGGATCGCCTGCTGCGCATGCAGACGATTCTCGGCCTGGTCAAATACGACCGAGTGCTCGGACTCGATCACGTCGTCGGAGATCTCCTCGCCGCGGTGTGCCGGCAGGTCGTGCATTACGAGCGCGTCTGCAGGCGCCGAGGCCATCACGGCCGCATCCATCTTGAACGGGCCGAATGCCTCGAGCCGGCTCGCGAGCAGGTGCTCCTCGCCCATCGAGGCCCACACATCGGTGTAGACCGCCGCGGCGCCACGCACCGCCTCGTGTGGGTCGAACAGCTGGCGCACCGAACCACCACCCGACAGCGTCGAGGCCTGCGCGATCACCTCGTCCGGCAGCCCGTAGCCCTCCGGCGAGGCACAGGTGAAGTGCATCCCCGCGAGCATCGAGGCATACGCCAGCGAGATCGCGACGTTGTTCCCCTCGCCGAGGTAGGTCAGGTGTACACCGCGCAGCGAGCCGAAGCGCTCGCGCAGCGTCAGCAGGTCGGCCAGCGCCTGGCACGGGTGCTCCCCGTCGCTCAGCGCGTTCACCACGGGCACGGAGGCCCACTCGGCCAGCTCCGTCAGCGTCGAGTGCGCGAACGTCCGCGAGGCGATGCCATCCACCATGCGCGACAGCACGCGCGCGACGTCCCGCACCGGCTCGCGGTCGCCCATCCGCACCTCATGGTCATTGAGGTAGATCGCGCGGCCCCCGAGGCGGCTCATCGCGACCTCGAAGGACATGCGGGTACGCAGCGACGGCTTCTCGAACAGCAGCGCCAGGTGGCGGCCCGCCAGTAGCGGCCCACTCCCGTCGCGCTTGATGCCCAGCGCGACGTCCAGCGTCCGCTCAAGCTCCTCAGGAGTCAGATCGAGTACCGACGTGAAGTCGCGGCCGTACACACGCAGCTCCGTAACCTGTCTTAGGGACAATCAGTATAAACAATTCTTCCACGAGCGCCAGCCGCGAGCACGCCCCGACCGTCTGCTACTGTCCCGCGAGGACAACGAGGCAGGAGCGATCGATGCCGGAACCGAGCGAGCGAGCGCGCCCGCCCCGTTGGCTCCTCGACGCCGCGCTGGTCGCCCTCGCACTCATCGCGCTCATCGTCCTCACCACCCGCGATCGCTCCCCCGGCATCGAAGTCGAGCACCTCGATGCACTCGGCGGCCTCGATGAACTACGTGTCGACATCGCTGGCGCCGTCGCCCGTCCCGGCGTCGTCACCGTCGCACCAGGCGCACGCGTCACCGATGCGCTGACACTCGCCGGCGGACCAACCTCCGAGGCTGACACGGCCCCGCTCAACCTCTCCCGCCGCCTCGTGGACGAGGACCACATCGTCGTCCCAAGAGTCGGTGACCGGCGGCCAGCGCTGCTCAACCTGAACACAGCGACCTCCGCTCAGCTCGAGGCCCTACCCGCCATCGGCAAGGTCACGGCCGACGCAATCCTCGCCTCGCGTACGCGCGATGGCCTGTTTATGTCCACAGATGACTTAGTAGCCCGAGGCCTGCTCCCGGTGCGCAGCTACGAGCAGGTACGCGACCTCGTGACCACGCGCTGATGCCGACGCTGCCGCTCGTCGCGCTCGCCTACGTCCTCGGTGCCGCCCTCGCAGCGACGCTCGGCGGCGCGTGCTGGCTGACCGCCATCCTCGCCACCGTGGGAAGCATCGGCCTCGCCTGCTACGTCACACCGAGGCCGTCCGCACTCGCCCTCATCGCCGCGATCGCCTTCGCCACGCTCGCGCACGTCCGCACCGACGCCGCGCTACACGCGCGGCACCCCCACCTCGCCGGCACGCACGAGCTCAGCGCTGTCGCCATCGAGGACACCACGATCAGCGGCTCCGTCGCCCGCACCGCACTCGAGCTGCGCACCCTCGATGGCACCGCCTCGCACGGCCGCGTCCTCATGACCGTCCACGTCGAGTCGAACGCCACGCTCCCCGCGATACACGACCTCGTCGCGCTCACCGGCGACCTCAAGCCCGCAACGTCCGAGTCGTTCCGCAACGACGCCACCGTCTCGCCGCGCCGCTGGCGCATCATCGGCCACGAGCAACAACGGTGGCCCGTCGAAACACTCGCCCGAGTCCGCGCGTGGAGCCTCACCAACATCGAGCATGCACTCCCCGAACCCCACGCATCACTCGCGGCCGGCGTGCTCCTCGGCGAGCAGCGCACGATGCCATCGAGTCTCACCGATGCGCTCCGCACCACGGGCACGACACACCTCGTCGTCGTCTCCGGCCAGAACATTGCGATCGTCCTCGGTGCAGCCGTCGCCATCCTCGCCACCTGGATCTCGAGGCGACGCGCGGCGCTCCTCGCGCTCTGCGTCGTCCTCCCCTGCTACGTGATCCTTGTCGGCGCGAGTCCGCCTGTCGTCCGCGCCGCGATCATGTCCGTCGGCATCGTCATCGCCGCATCGCTCGGACGCCGCACGCCTGCGTGGATCTTCCTCGCGTACGCAGCGGCCGTGATGCTCGCGTGGGATCCGAGTCTCGTCACGAGCGTATCGTTCCAACTCAGCGCCGCCGCCACCGCCGGCGTGCTACTCCTCGCCCCACCGCTCACCCAGCTCGCTGTCGCGCCGCTGCTCACACGCACATGGGGTCGAGGTGTGCTCGCCGGTCTCGTCGAAGCAGCAATCGTCGCCATCGCCGCAGCGATCGCCGTGTTTCCGGTGCAGGCCGCCGCATTCGAGACCACCTCGCTCGTGCAGGTGCCCGCGAACGCGCTTGTCGCCCTCAGCTACGAAGGCACGCTCGTCATCGCAACTATCGCCGCGTTGACAGGCTGGCTCACCCCCGTTGCAGCGCTGCTTCACCTCGTCGCCGCCCCGGTGCCCGCCATGTTCATCGCAACGGTCGAGGCATTCGCGCGCATCCCTTCCGCGAGCGTGCCGACGCAGCTCACACCAGCCCTCGTCGTTGCCGGGTACACCGCCGTCGGCGCGCTGCTCTGGTACGCACAACGCAAAGCCCGCTCCACCACGAACGATCGAGTCCTCTCCGTGCGCGCCTCGCTGCCCGTGCGAACATTCGCGCTTGCAACAGTCACCGTCGCGCTCTGGTTGCTCGTGCTCGCACCCGCAGACGATCTCGCGAGCATCACCGTGCTCGACGTCGGCCAGGGCCTCGCGGTGCTCGTGCGCGATGGTGGTGCGAGCGTGCTCGTGGACGCGGGCCCGCCCGATGGTGCGGTGCTCGCCGCGCTCGCACGCGCCGGACAGCGCAAGCCGCTCGATGCACTCGTGCTCTCGCACAACGACACGGACCATACCGGCGGCACCGCCGAGGTACTGCGCCGCGTCGGCGCGCAGCGCGTGCTTGCCGCACCACGCGTCCCCGCTAAGCTCGCACCCGGCCTCGATGCGATCGACATCGGCAATCGCGTCACCCTCTCCCCGCGCGTGTCGATCGAGGTGCTCGCGCCCGCCACCCGCACCACCCCCGCAACCATCGAGGGCGACAACAACCTCGGCCTCGTGCTCATGGTGCACATCGGCGATCGCCGCATCCTCCTGCCCGCAGACATCGAGGCGCCGACCGAGCGTTGGCTCACGACGAACGGCACATCGCTCCGCGCCGATGCGATCGTCGTGCCGCATCACGGCTCGAATACCTCATCGACGCCCGCGCTCCTACGAGCCGTTGCGCCGAGGCTGGCACTGATCTCCGTCGGCGCGCGTAACTCGTACGGGCATCCCGCACCCGCAGTGCTCGAGCGCTATGCGGGCACGCCCGTGCATCGCACCGACCAGGTCGGCGACATCACACTGCGCACCGATGGCGCGCGCCTGTGGGTGCGAGATGCACACGCCGCCGTCGAGGGCGCTACGCCAAGACCTCGTGCTACGGTGACGCCAACTCCAACAACGACACGAACCCCATCCCGATAACGAGGTACCTCATGCCCGCACGCGATCGCGCCGAAGGCCGCGCACCGAACGCACTTCGTCCCGTCACCATCGAGCCGGGTGTGCTGAAGCACGCCGAAGGCTCCGCGCTGATCACCTGTGGCGAGACCCGCGTCCTCTGCGCCGCGAGCGTCGAGCCCGGCGTGCCCGGCTTCCTCCGCGGTACCGGCTCCGGCTGGGTCACCGCCGAGTACGGCATGCTCCCTCGCTCCACGCACACCCGCTCCGACCGCGAGGCTGCTCGAGGTCGCCAGGGTGGTCGCACGATGGAGATTCAGCGCCTGATTGGCCGCTCGCTGCGTGCGGTCGTCGATCTCGATCGACTCGGTGAGCAGACCATCACGCTCGACTGCGACGTGCTGCAGGCCGACGGCGGGACACGCACCGCCTCGATCACCGGCGCATGGGTCGCCCTCGCGATGGCGATCGACTGGATGCAGAAGAGCGGGCGTCTGCCCACTCAACCCCTCAAGACGCAGGTCGGCGCGACCTCCGTCGGCATGATCGACGGCACGCCATTCCTCGACCTCGACTACTCCGAGGACTCAGGCGCGGGCGTCGACTTCAACGTCGTGATGCTCGGTACCGGACAGATGGTCGAGGTGCAGGGCACCGCCGAGGGCGCACCGTTCACCCGCAAGGAGATGGACGGCCTGATCGACATGGCCGAGGCCGGTATTCGCGAGCTGTTCGAGCTCCAGCGCGCAGCCCACGAAGCCGCCCGCATCGCACTCAGCTAGCCGCACGCCCTAAGAGACGTACTCGCCGAGGAACGTCCCGCCGAGCACGTGCACATGCGCGTGCTCCTGCGACTGCATCGCGTCATAGCCAAAGTTCGAGAGCAATCGAAACCCGCGCGGGCAATGCTCCTTGCCGAGCTCGCGCGCGACCACGCCAACCTCACCGAGGTCCTCCCACAGTTCCGACTGCAGGCGGTGTTCCTTCGGCATCACCAGGAACATGATCGGCACCCACCGCAGCACGTTGCGGATCGCGATCACGTTGTCCGACTCGTACAAAATCTCGGCCGGTGACCGGCGTGCGACGATCTCGCAGAAGACGCAGTAGCGCTGCACCAAGTGAGCCGATACCTTCCAGAGAGCGCGTGCTAGCGATGAGCCGCTAGGCGAAGAGCCCGAAATGCCGCGTTAATTCAGCGCTGAACCATGTCTGACGTCAATCGCCCCGGAGGCAGCATGACCGAGATCACCCCGTTCCACGGCCTGCGGTATGACGCCACGGCTGTCTCGGGCTCGGACGTAATTGCGCCGCCGTACGACGTCGTCAGCGAGGCCGATGTGGCCGCGCTGCTCGGGCGCTCTCCCTACAACATCGCCCACATCGAGTCCGTCCCCGGGACGGGCGACGAGAAGTACATGATCGCCGCCGACATGCTGCGTGCGTGGGAGGCCAGCGGCGTGCTGCGTCGCGATGGCGCCCCCGTCTACTACGCGTACGAGCAGCGCTTCGCCGTCCCCGGTCAGGATCGCACCGAGACGCGCCGCGTCTTCTTTGCGCGGCTCCGCATCTCCCCGCGCGAGGACGGCATCGTCCGTCCGCACGAGGCAACGCTGTCCGCCGCCAAGGCTGACCGCCTCAAGCTGCTCCAGGCGACGCGCACCAACGTCAGCCCCATCTTCGCGATGTTCGCCGACCCCACCCGTGCCGCGAGCAAGATCCTCGAGCAGATCGCCGCGACACCGGCTGCCTTCACCGCGACCGACGGTCGAGGCGATGAGCACCGCCTCTGGGTGATCGATGACCCCGCGCAAATCGATGCACTCACCCGCGCCGTCGCGGCCTCGCCCGCCACGATCGCCGATGGTCACCACCGCTACGAGACCGCCCTCAACAACCTGCGTGAGCGCGAGGCTGACGGCAGCGTCACCGACGACGACCGCTACCTCCTCGCCGGCTTCGTCGCGCAAGAGGAGCCCGGTCTGATCGTGCTCCCCATCCATCGCTTGATCCGAGCTGGCGCAGTGCCCGCCGACCTCCGCACGCGCCTCGATGCGCTGTACACAGTCGAAGACTGTGGTGCGGCCGACAGCGCCGAGGCTGCTGACGCCCTCTGGTCACGAGTCCAGGCCGCGCCCGCTGGCACGCCGACGTTCGGTGCGATCGGCCTCGAGCCTGGCCGCCTGAGCCTGCTCAGCGCGAAGCAGCCCGCCGTCGCCAACGCCATGCCCGCCAACCTCTCGAACGCATCGAGCTCGCTCGAAGTCCTCATCCTCAACAACACTGTGCTCGAGTCAGTGCTCGGTCTGGACGCCGTCGCGCGAGCCGCTGGCGAGCACATCGCATTCAGCGAGAGCGTCCCGGAGGTCTGGCACGCCGTGCACAGCGGCGAGTTCGCACTCGCCTTCCTCGTGCGCCCGGTGCGCGTCGCCGAGATCGTCGCGATCGCTGACCAGGCTGAGCTGCTCCCCCAGAAGTCGACGTTCTTCTACCCAAAGCTGGCGACGGGCATGGTGATGAACCCGCTCAACTGAGCGGGTTCATCGTTCCGAGCGAACTCGGGGTCCCTCTGACAGAGTGAAGGTCTGGAGCGCTACTCCAGATCGAGCTGGCGAGCGCTGAACACGTTCTCGAACGCGGTCAGCTCGCCGATTTCCTGCTCGTTCAGCTCACGGTCGGTACCGAGCACCATCAGCGCGCGCTCGCCGTTGCCCGCACCCACCGACATGTAGGCGATGTTCACGTTGTTGCCACCGAGCAGACCGCCAACGCGGCCAATCATGCCGGGGCGGTCGACGTTCTCAACCATCACCGCGTGCGGCGCGGCGTTCGGCGATATCTCGACCGTGTAGTCATCGATGCCCACGACACGCACACCGTTCGAGGTGTGTGTCGCCGCCACAGAGCGCACGCCGTCTGCCATCGCCGCCTGCACGACAACGAGGCTCGTGTACGGGTCGCGCGCCGGACCGCTCTCGATCTCGAGGCGCAGTCCTGCCTGTTCAGCGAGCTGGTCGGCGTTCACGACCGTGACCTTCGCGTCGCTCACGCGCGCGAGCAGGCCACCGATCACCGCCGTGCGCAGCGGACCGGGCTCGTGCGTGCCGATCTCGCCAAGCAGCTGGACACGGACCTGCTGCACCGGCCCACCGGCGAGCTGCGCCGCGAGGCGCCCTGCCAGGTCGGCAGCGTCGAGGTATGGCCCGATGATCGCCATCGTCTCCGGGTCAACCAGCGGTGCATTCACCGCGAAGCGTGCCGAGCGTCCGGCCAGCACATCAAGCACTTGCTCGGCGGTGTCCACGGCGGCGCGGTCCTGCGCCTCGCCAGTGGAAGCCGCGAGGTGCGGCGTCACCACGATCTTGTCCGACGTCGTGAGGATGTTCCCCACTGCCGGCTCTTCCGAGAACACATCGAGGCCCGCACCAGCGACCTGGCCGGACTCGACCGCGTCAAACAGCGCCTGCTCATCAATCAGCGCGCCACGGGCAGCGTTGATGATGCGGATGCCAGGCTTCGCCTTCGCGAGTCGCTCGGCGTTGATCAGGTTGCGCGTGCCCTCGTGCAGCAGCGCGTGCAGCGTCACGAAGTCGGACTCCGCCAACACACCATCGAGGTCCATCAGCTCAACACCGAGGGTCGCAGCTCGCTCCGGCGAGACGAACGGGTCGTACGCCACGATGCGCATCTGGAACGCGCGCGCGCGGTTCGCCACTTCAGTGCCGATGCGTCCGAGGCCAACAACGCCCAGCGTCTTGCCCGCGAGCTCGACGCCCATGTACTTGTTGCGATCCCAGCGGCCGGCTTGCAGCGAGGCGTGCCCCTGCGGAATGTTGCGCGCGGTAGCGAGCATCAGGCCGAACGCGTGCTCCGCCGTCGACAGCGTGTTCGCCAGCGGCGCGTTCACGACGATCACGCCGTGTCGCGTTGCCGCCTCAACGTCGATGTTGTCGACGCCAACGCCCGCGCGTCCGATCACTTCCAGGCTCGTCGCGGCCGCGATCACGCGCTCCGTGACCTGCGTCTGACTGCGCACCACCAGCGCCTGCACACCGGCGACGGCTTCGATCAGGGCGTCTTCCGACAGCCCCGTCTTCACCTCGACGTCGTGCTCCTTGGAGAGCATCTCGATGCCCTGCTTCGCAAGTGTGTCGGCGATCAGTACGCGAGCCATGTCAGTTCCTTAGTGCGAAACGTCGTTGCGAGTGGTTGCGAATGGTCCCGGACGCAACACCGGCGCACTTGCGTGCGCCGGTGTGTGAGTGACTGAGCTAGGAGCGCTTGAGCTGTTCGAGCGTCTTGGCGACGGCGTCCAGCCCCTCCTCGACGGCCTCATCGGTGCAATAGCCGAGGTGGCCGAAGCGGAACAGCTTGCTCGCCAGCGGGCCCTGCCCACCGGCCAGCACGAGGCCGAACTCCGAGCGCGCAATCTTGCGCAGGTTGGCGACATCGACGCCGTCCGGAACCAGCACGGCCGTGACCGTGTCGGAGCGGAAGCCCTCGCGGGCGAACAGCGTGAGGCCGAGGTTCTGCAGGCCCGAGCGCACGCGCTCGCCGTGGCGGTGGTGACGTGCGTACACGTTGTCCATGCCCTCGGCCTTGATCAGCTCCAGCGACTTGTCCATCTGGAAGAACAGCGAGACGGCCGGCGTCCACGGCGTCTGGCCGCGCTCAGCGCTGGCCTTCGCACGACGCAGGTCGAGGTAGAAGCGCGGCGTGGTCGTCTTCGCCTGGCGCTCGAGCGAGGCCTCGTTGAAGCTCACGAACGCGAGCCCCGGAGCGACCATCCAGCCCTTCTGCGAGCCAGACAGCACAACGTCGAGGTTCCACTCGTCGACCTTCACCGGAATCGACGACAGCGAAGAGATCGCGTCAACGATCAGGAAGCGGTTCTGGCCCTTCACCGCCTGCGCGATCTGCTGCAGCGGGTTGGTGACACCAGTGGAGGTCTCGTTGTGCGTGACCAGCACGGTCTGCGCGTTCGGGTGCGCCTTGATGACCTCTTCGATCTTGTTCGGGTCCGCCGGCTCACCGGCGTCGAACGCGATCTCGACCGGCTTCGCGCCGTAGACCTCGGTCAGCTCAAGGAAGCGCTTCCCGAACTCGCCGACGGTGACAACGATCACCTCTTCGCCCGGCGAGATGTGGTTCACGACAGCGGCTTCCATCGCGCCGGATCCCGACGCAGACAGAATCGCGAGGTCGTTCTTGGTCTGGAAGACCTCCTTCACCCCGGTCGTGACCCGCTCCATCATGGCGGCGAACTCGGGGCCTCGGTGGTCGATCATCTCGGCCGCACCGGCCTGGGCTACCTCGGCAGGAACCGGGGTAGGTCCGGGAATGCGCAGATTCACGGTGACTCCTTTTGCGGGCCACGCCCACAGACGAACAATAGAAAAAAGTGCGGGCCCGATCCTACGAGTCGGCGTTGTGTACGGTCAACGAAAACGGCGCGTTAACGCCTGCTTCGCCCGTACAATCGACAGTGCGCGTGAGCCAGAACCGGCCTCCGAGGCGCGAAATGCGCGAATCGGCCACGCACCACGTACGTGCTAAGGACCACTCCCACGGACGACCGCACGCTCTCCGTCCTTGAGTTCCCGGCCATCCTCGACCGGCTGGCGCGCCTTACCTCGTTCTCGACGGGCCGGGAGCGCGCGCTCGCGCTGCGCCCCAGTGCCGACCGCGAGACCGTCGTCCGTCGTCAGCGCGAGACGGCCGAGGCGATCCACCTCGACCGCATGGGCGTCGATGTGCCCCTTGCCGGCGCGCACGACATTCGTGACCGCGCCCACGCCGCCTCGCGTGGCCTCACGCTCAGCGCGAGCGAGCTACTCGAGGTCGCCTCGACGATCCGCGCCGCCGACCGTGTCCGCCGCGTACTAACGCGGGTCGAGGCCGACACCCCCCTGCTCGCGGAGGCCGGTCGCGATATCGCCGACCTCAACGCCCTGCGCACGCTGATCGACGACGCCATCGACGAGCGTGGCGAGGTCGCTGACAGCGCCAGCCGCGAGCTCGCCTCGATCCGCCACGAGCAAGTGATCGCGCACGACCGCCTGCAGCAGCGCGTGCAATCGCTGCTGCGCTCGACCGATGTGCGCAGCGCGCTGCAGGAGCCGCTTGTCACCCTGCGCGAGGGACGCTACGTACTCCCCGTACGCGCCGAGGCACGCGGTTCGATCCCTGGCGTCGTCCACGACACCTCAGCATCCGGCGCGACCGTCTACGTCGAGCCGCTCGCGTTGATCGATCTCGGCAACCGTTGGCGCGAGCTCCAGCTGCAAGAGCGCCACGAGGTCGAGCGCATCCTCCGCGAGATCTCGGACGCCGTCGGGCAATCCGCTGACGACCTCGCCGATGCCGTGCAGCGCCTCGGCTTCATCGACAGCACGCTCGCGAAGGCACACCTCGCACGAGCGATGCGTGCGACCGACCTCGCGACGCGCGACGAGGCTCAACCATGGCTCGCCACTGCTCCCGCCGCGCTCCGTCTCGTGCAGGCGCGCCACCCGCTGATCGCGGGCGACGTCGTCCCGATCACCCTCGAGGTTGGCGATGACGCGCAGGCGTTGCTGATCACTGGCCCGAACACTGGAGGCAAGACGGTCGCCCTCAAGACCGCCGGACTGCTTTGCGTAATGGCGCAGGCCGGCCTCCAGATCCCTGCGGCTGAAGGCACGCAGATCCCGGTCTATGACGCGGTTTTCGCAGACATCGGCGACGAACAGTCGATCTCGCAATCGCTCTCGACGTTCTCGGGCCACATGACCGGCATCATCGACATCATCGAGCGCGCCAGTGCCCGCTCGCTCGTGCTGCTCGACGAGCTCGGCGCCGGTACCGACCCGACCGAGGGCGCAGTCCTTGCCATCGCGATCGTCGAGCGCCTCCGCATGGAAGGCGTGTCGCTGATCGCCACCACGCACCACAGCGAGCTCAAGCTTTACGGCCACCACACGCCCGGCGTGATGAACGCATCCGTCGAGTTCAACCTCGAGACGTTGACGCCGACCTACCACCTCACACTCGGACTCGCCGGACAATCGAACGCGCTCGCGATCGCTGCGCGGCTCGGCATGCCGTCCGACGTGATCGCGGCGGCGCGCGCTGGACTCTCGAGCGAGCAACGTGACCTCGAGACCGTGCTCGCCGACCTGCGTGCTCAGCTCACCGCCGCCGAGGAGCGCGCGCAGCGCGCCGCCATCGCGCGTGACGAGGCCGAGTCACTACGTGCCGAGCTGGAGCAGCGCGTCGCCGCCCTCAACAACGAGACCGACAACCTCCGTCGCGAGGCACGTCGCCAGATCCGCCAGGAAGTCCGCGAGACCGAGCGCCTCGTGCAGCGCACTCGTCGCGACGTCGAGTCCGCGCGCCTGGAGCAGGCCGTCGCCGACATGGAGCGCACCCGCCGCGCCATCGAAGCCCTGCCCCCCGAGCCAGAGCCCGAGCCGGTCCCGATGGGCGCCTTTGGCCCGATCCTCGTCGAGCCCGGCGTGCAGGTCTGGCTCCCCGGAGTCGCCTCCGCCGGCGAAGCGCTCAGCGCCCCCGACGAGAACGGCGAATTCGAGCTCCAACTCGGCTCGCTCCGCACCCGCATTCGTGTCCAGCAGGTCGAGCGCACCGCGCCGGCCGGCGTCTACCGCCCGGCACCGCCGATCACCCCGCCACCGCCGCCCGCCCCCATCGCCGATGAGATCGAGGTACGCGGCCAGACGCTGCTCGAAGCCCTCCCGAAGGTCGAGGAGTTCCTCGACCGCGCCGCCCGGGCCGGCAAGTCGAAGGTCTACCTGATCCACGGCAAGGGCACCGGGGTGATGCGCCGAGCCGTCCGCGACATCCTCGACCACCACCCGCTCGTGACCAGCTACGAAACGGCCCCCCGCCAGGACGGCGGCGAGGGCGTCACGGTCGCCTTCCTGGCAGGCACCCGCTAAGCCCGAGCCACTGACCGTCCCCGAATCCACGTCTGTATTGCCTTTACCAACCCTTTACCCGCGCACAACCGGCCCCACTCCTGTCGCGCCGGTGGCGGAATGCCACTATGTGGGGGCATCGCCGGGGACGGCATTTGTGAGGCGCGCATGTCTTCCTCGGCGGTGCAACTAACGCAATACGAGGCAGTCCCTATGCCCCTGGCCTGCGCCAACTGCGAAGAAGTCATCTCCGGGACGCCCTACCAGGCTGACGGTGAAGTCTTTTGCTGCGTTGGTTGCTCCGGCGGCGGCCCCTGCCAGTGCACGTACTTCGGTGAGGGGTCCGTGGCTCTTGAGCCCGCCGTCATCGCGGAGACCGCTCCGGTCTACACGCCGGCTCCCGAGCCGCCCGCACCGGTCGCCACCACCCCCATCCGCCCGACGCCGATCGAGCCCGCCCCCCTGGCGTGGCCCGCTCCTGAGCAGACTGCTCCCGTTATCCGCAGCCGCCCGCAGATCCTGCGCGTGAGCGGCCTCGAGAATCAGCTCGACGTGCTGCGCCTTGGTTCCGAGCTCGAGGCTGAGCCGGAGATCGAGGACGTCGCCCTCGTCCGAGCTGACCTCGACGACATCTGGTTCGCTGTCACCGTCGCTGACGCCGATGGC
Source organism: Chloroflexota bacterium (assembly GCA_003670735.1). Taxonomy (GTDB): domain Bacteria; phylum Chloroflexota; class Dehalococcoidia; order UBA2979; family UBA2979; genus RH-chloro-G1. The sequence continues at coordinate 13,557 of QWQU01000017.1, forward strand.
CTGGCCGACGCGCTCATGCGTGTCGCCAGCTTCGACGTCGACGCTCGCCCTCACCCGGCTGGCGTCGACGCCTCCGTGACCGTGCGTACCGACGAGCCCGAGCAACCCCTCGCGCCGGTCGTCGCCACCCCCGTGCAGCCCGAGGTCGCCTCGATCCCCGCAACCGCCGATACCCGCCGCGAGGAGCCGCACGCGCGCCCTCGCTTCCGACTCTTCCGACTCTTCCGGCGCGCCGAGGAAGCTACGCCCCCGGCGGCAGTCACCCCTGAGGCTGAGCCAGTCATCGAGGAGCCCGTCCGCCAGACGCTCTTCGCCGAGCCGACTCCGGAGCCCGTCGTCGCCGACCTCGAGCCAGAGCCCGCCGTCGAGGACGACGAGCCGATCCGCCACTCGCTGTTCACCACCGCCACCTCGGCCCCGGTCGTCGAGGCGTCCGTCCGTCCCGTGGCCGCCGAGCGCTTCGCCGCGGCCATCGAGACCCCCGCCAGCACGCCTGAGCCGGTCGTCATTGAGGCCACCCAGGTGCAGCCCGCCGCGATTGCTCCGGCGATCGAGCTGGCGCCCGAGGTCATTGAAGTCATCGAGGCCCAGCCGGAACTCGTCATCGAGCAGCCGGCGGCCATCGTCGAGACCCCCATCGCCGTTTCGCCGGTGCGCGAGCAGCCGAGCGAGATGCTCACGGCCGACGCCCGTCCGGGCGGCGCCGTCACCATGCGCGAGCACATCACGCTGGTGGCCTACCCGTTCCGCTCCTTTGTCGCCCTCAACGAGTTCCAGGACGCCCTCCGCGGCTTGCGCGGCGTGGCGAATGTGAAGGTCCGCCGGTTCTATCGAGGCACGCTCCACCTTGGCGTAGAATATGAGGACATGCTGCCGCTCACTGAGCGACTGCGTGACCTCGAGGGCTTCGCCTGGCGGCTCGTCTCCAGCTCTGAGCAGGAGATCGAGTTGATGCTCGAGGAACAGGGAGACCTGGTGTCGAGTGGCTAACCTTCCGGCCCGACCTTCGCGACGTGACGTCATCGGCGAGCACTTGCTGACGGCGTACATCATCACTGTCTCGCTTGGTCGCGCACTGATCTTCACCGTCTTCGCTCTCGGCCTCTTCCTCCTCGCCTTCCTCGGCTACTTCACAATCTCCTTCGTCTTCCTCGGTGGCGCGCTGCTCATCCTCGCGTCCACGAACGTCCGCAGTCGTTACCGCCGTCTCCGCCAGCGCGCGCGGACGCGGTAGCCCAGCCTAGGACACAGCACCCATGGCCGTCTCAGTTCTCGAAGCCAGCGCGGCTCGCGTCGTCGGTCAGTACCTTGCCGTCAGCCGCATCCGTCCACTGCGTGAGCTCGTCGACCTCGTAGGCGTCGAGTTCTGCCGCACGCATCAGGTCGCCCCGCTGTGGCGCGATGGCGGTGCCGTCGCGGTCGCCTCCGCCCGCCCGCGCGCGCAGGACGTGCTCCGTGAGATCCGAGAGCGCCTCGGGCAGACCGTCGTGCTGCGGCTCTCGAGCCCGGCCGAGATCCTGATCGCGATCGACAACGCAGTGGGCGAAGACGCCGCTATCAGTCGTCGTGGCGCACTCGCTGAGTTGCTCCAGGAAGTCCAGCTCGTCCGCCACGACCAGGCCGCCGCCTACGCGCTCGCTGCTGACGACGAGGCATACCTGGGCGCGGCGCTGGTCGATGCAAAGCTGCTCACCGAAGCCGAGCGCATCGAGGCCGTTGGCCTCGCCTTCCACCTGCCCAGCATTAGCCTCGACGCGCACCCCCCGCGGCCGGGCCTTGACGGCATCCTCGATGTCGCGATGCTGCGCCGCCTCCGCGTGCTGCCGCTCTGGTCCACGCAGGACGAGCTGTTCTTCGCCTGCGACACGCCACCCACGATCGAGACGATCGAGGCACTCGATGCCGCGCTCGGCGTCGTGCTCCGACCGGTGCTCGTCACCCCGCACGACCTGACAGAGCGTCTCGCACGACTCATCGACGATGACGCCGCCGACGGCGTGCAGCTCAGCGACGCCGCGCGCCGCGAGCACCTCGCCCCCGACGCCCAGATCGAGGCCGCCGAGCGCATCTCGCGCCAGACCGGCGAGCCCTTCCGCAGCACGCTGCGCCGCATCGCCAACGTCACCGACGAGGCGATGCAGGAAGCCCTCGCCCGCACCAGTGGTCTGCGCGTGTTTCGCGACGAGATCGTGCAGGAAGAGGCGTTGAACGCGCTGCCCGTGAACTTCGCACGCCGCATTGCGCGCGGTGCCAGTCAACCGCGACGGTCGTCGCTACATCGTCGCGATGCAGAACCCGTGGGACGCGCGCGTCCGCCGCGGCCTGGCGGCACTCCTCGACGCCGAGGTGCAGCCCGCGATCATCGAGCCCGGCCCGCTCGAATCACTCTTCGCGCGCGCCGAGCAGCTGCCGCCGCGCCGACCGCTCGCGGTCGGCCATCCGCATCGCACGGCCACGCTGCTACTGCAGGCCGGCTTCGTCGACCCCAACCTCGCGTTCCTCGCCGACATGGACCTCGGCCAGGTAAGCGAGCAGACGCTGCCTCGCCTCTGGGACGCCATGCACGACCAGCTGCGCTCGGACGCAGTCACACTCGACGCCGGCGTGCCCCACGTCGAGACGTTGCTGCTCCGACCGCAGCCCGAGGGCGCCGCAGCACGTTCGCGCAGCGCCACTGATTCCGAGCTCTTCCCGTTCTACCAGGACGGCGAGGTCCTCACAGTCGTCGTCGCCTCCCCCGATGCGATCGAGGCAGCCCGTCTGCTCGCCACTGCGCGACAGCAGGCGCTGCGTCTCGCCATCGCGCGTGAAGACCACCTGCAGGGCGCGTTGCTCGACTTCGGCACGCTCGACCTGCGCACGATCGCACCCGGCTACATCGAGTTCGGTCGCTTGATCGAGCAGCAGTACGACATCGAACGCCGCTGGGTGATCACGTTGTTCCGCCGCATGCGCGAGACATCGGAGCCATTCGATGTCGCCGCGACTCGCCTCCAGCTCCTCACTGCGGAGCAGATGGCCGAGGCGCTCGGCGTCGCCATTCACAGCGAAGCACTCGTGCTCGCGCGCGAAGAGCGTCTTGAGACCGTCACCCAGGACGGCGTGACCTTCACCCGTCGCCGCCTCGACGACCCCGTCGATCACTCCATAGCGCAGCTCCTCACGAACGAGGAGTCCGAGCGCCTCGGCGCACTCCCGATCCGGCGCGAGGGACCGCGTGGCGCCGGGCACACCGTCGTCGCGATGGCCGACCCGCTCGATGCATCAGCACTCGCAGCGCTGCGCGAGAAGCTCGGCGGGACGTTCGAGGTCCACCCCGCCACCCGCTCCGACATTCTCGAGGCGTCGATGCGCGCGCATGGCCGCGCCACGCTCGGTGACCTGCTCATGGAAGCCGGCCTGATCACGCGCGACCAGCTCCGCGCCGCACTCGAGATTGTGGACCGCACCGGCGTCCGCTTCGGCGAGGCCCTCATCTCGCTCGGGGCGATCTCGCAGGACGAGTTGATGGAGGCGATCGCGCGTCAGCGCGGCATGCCGTTCTTCGCCGTGCGCGGCCTCGATCTCGACCCCGACGTACTGCGCTTGCTGCCCGACGCCTTCGCGCGTAAGCACTCGATGGTGCCCGTGATGGTCGAGGACGACGGCTCCGTCACCATCGCAATGGAAGACCCGAACGACACCGAGGGTATGAACGGTGCCCGCGAGCTGCTCGCGCCGCGCAACGTCATCTTCGGCATGACCACCCGCGCCGACGTCCGCGACGCCCTTGAGCGCGTGTACCACGAGGCCTACCTCGAACACTCGGCTGGATCTCTGAAGGAAACGTCTCCCGAGGAGTCGGCGTACATCGTCGTTACGCGACCGCAGAAGATCTTCCTGATCTCCACCGCGACCGTGATCGTGCTCGCGCTGATCTTCTTCACGATCGCGGCGCTGACGGTGCTGCTCGCGTTGAGCACCGCGTTCTACCTGGCCTTCTCGAGCTACAAGTTCTATCTGATCTACCGCGCGCTCTCGCACACCCTCGAAGTGCCGATCACCGACGAGCTAGTGAATGCGCTCGAGGATCGCGATCTCCCGATCTACACGATCCTCGTCCCGCTCTACCGTGAGACTGCCGTGCTCCCGATCCTCGTGCGCGGCCTCTCGCGCATGGACTACCCCAAGGAGAAGCTCGACGTGAAGCTCCTCCTCGAGGAGGACGACGTCGAGACAATCGCGGTCGCGCGGCTCTCGAACCTGCCGCCGTACTTCGACATCACGATCGTCCCGGACGGCCAGCCCAAGGGGAAGCCGAAGGCCTGCAACTACGGCCTGCTCCATGCGCGCGGCAAGTACGTCGTCATCTTCGACGCCGAGGATGTCCCCGAGCCCGACCAGCTGAAGAAGGTCCTGGTCGCGTTCGGCATGTCTGCGCCGAACGTCGTCTGCATCCAGACCAAGCTCAACTACTACAACCGCAACCAGAACGTCCTCACGAAGTGGTTCACCACCGAGTACTCGACGTGGTTCGACCTCTTCCTGCCCGGCCTCGACGCGTCCGGCGCGCCCATCCCGCTCGGTGGCACCTCGAACCACTTCCGCCTCGACGCGCTGCAGGCCGCCGGCGGCTGGGACCCCTACAACGTCACCGAGGACGCTGACCTCGGCCTGCGCATCTTCAAGCTCGGCGGCTCCACCGCCGTCGTCGACTCCACCACCTACGAGGAAGCGAACTCCGTCCTCGACAACTGGATCCGTCAGCGCTCGCGCTGGGTGAAGGGCTACATCCAGACCTACCTCGTGCACATGCGCCACCCGATCAAGCTGCTGCGTTCGCTCGGCCTCGGTGGCTTCATCTCGTTCCAGCTCGTAATCGGCGGCACGTTCTTCGGCTTCCTGCTGAACCCGCTGCTGTGGGGCCTCACCGGCGTCTGGTTCGCGACGCACTGGTCCGTGATCCAGCAGGTGTTCCCTGCGCCCGTCTACTACATGGGGGCGATCTCGCTCTACGTCGGCAACTTCGCATTCGCCTACATGAACGTCGCGGGCTGCCTGCGCCGTCGCTACTACTCACTCGTGAAGTGGGCGCTGCTCTCGCCGGTGTACTGGGTGCTGATGTCCATCGCCGCGTGGAAGGGTTTCCTCCAGCTCTTCTACCGCCCCTTCTACTGGGAGAAGACGATCCACGGCCTCGCTGAGGCCTCATCGATCGAGGAAATCTCGAAGCTCACCGCCGAGCACAAATGACCCAGACGACACTCACAGGCGTCCGCCGTGCACAGGGCGGCATCGCGGAGCGCATGTTCTTCAGCCCGGCCGGGCTCTGCTCGATCGCCGTGTCGTGCGTCTATCTCGTCGTCGCTGTCGGCTTCTTCAACCGCGTCGGACTGTCCGAGGAGGCCGCGACCCGCACCGCGCACCTCACCAACCTCGTCGCCGGCTACGAGCAGAGCGTGCTCGCCTTCGGCCTCGAGCGCCCGCCGCTCCCCACGCTGCTGGGCCTGCTCTTCGCCACCGTCCCCGAGTTCCGCCCGATGGGGCTCGCCGTCGCCATCGGCATCGCGCTCACCGGTGGCCTCTCCGTCGCCGTCGCGAACGGCATCGGTCGCTGGGCCGGACTCGGCTCGAAGACGCACCTGATCTTCGTCGCCGCCTTCGCCTTCCACCCCCTGCTGCTGATCTCGAGTGCGAGCGGCATGTCCGAGGCGCTCTACACGACGCTGCTGCTCGCTGCATTCGGACAGCTGCTGCGCTGGCTCGATCGCGAATCCACCACGCCGCTCATCCTCGCCGGCGTCGCCTGTGGCGCAGCCTTCCTACTGCGCTACGACGTGCTCTGGATCGCTGCCGCCATCGCCCTCTGCGTGTATTACGTCGCGCTCACCCGCGAGGTAGGCATCGAGAACCTCGAGCGCGCGCAGGCCACCACTGTCGCCTTTATCGTCCCCGTCGCGTTCGTGGTCGGCTTCTGGACCATCACCGCCTGGTTCGCCCACGGCGACCTGCTCGAGTTCGTACACGCAGCAGCGAGGGTCAGTGCGCTCGGCGCGAACGACGCGAGCGTGCTCGCCGCGCAGGCCGACATGCGCTGGGATCCGCTCCAGACAGCCGCATGGCTCGGCCTGTGGGCCGTATCCCTCACCCCGCTGTCCGTGCTCGCCATCGTCGGCCTCGCCGGCTTCGGCCTCGCCACCGCGGACCGAGCAGCGCTCGCGCTCGCCGGTGCGCTGGCCAGCATCCTCCTGCCCGAGGCTGCCTCCGTGCTCTCCGGCCAGGGCCAGGCCCACGTGCCGCACCTGATCGCGCTCGTCATACCGGCGTACATCCTTGTCGCCTACATCGAGCGCCGCCGCGGCGGTGGTCGGCGCCCCTTCACCTACGAGCGAGGTTCGCGACGACGTCAGCTCGCCTTCTGCCTCCTGCTCGCCATCGGCGCAGGCGCGAGCATCGTGCGGCTACCGGCCACGCCGCTCGTCGACAACCCCGTCGGAGGCGTGCTCGTTGCCATGCGCGCCAACCAGCGCCCCGTGCCACCGAGCGATGTCGCTGGAGCGGCCAACTGGATTCGCGGCAACGCCGCCGCCGGGGAGGTCATCATCGACCTCGAGCGCAGCGCCGACGTCTACCTCGCCACCGCCAAGCCCGACTACTTCCGCACCCCGGAGGACAAGAGCGGCCCCGCCATCATCGCCAATCCCGAGGGCGTCGCCGCCTACATCCTCATGCGTCGCCCGCTGCCCGGTGCCGGG
>QWQU01000018.1 GCA_003670735.1 Chloroflexota bacterium
CGCGGTGTCACAGGCGACCGCAAACTATCTGCACCAGGCCGGCACTGCCTCCAAGGGCGTCGTGATCGCGTACGACACGCGCTTCCTCTCGCAGACCTTCTCCAACGCGGTCGCAGAGGTGCTCGCGGGCAATGGGATTCGCTCGGCGGTCGCGAGCAGCGCGGGGCCAACGCCGGCGCTGTCGCACTCGATCGTGCATCGCGGGGTCGGCGCCGGGATCATGATCACAGCGAGCCACAACCCGGGCCGCTACAACGGCTTCAAGGTGAAGGAAGGCTACGGTGGCTCCTCGCCGCCGGCCGTGACGAGTGCGATTGAAGCGGCGGTGCCGGGCATCCTCGCGAGTGGCGACATTAAGCGGATGGCGCTCGGCGAGGCACAGGCCAAGGGGCTCGTCGAAGAGTTCGACCAGCGCGGGCCATACCTCGCAGCGCTGCGCCAGCTCGTGGACATCGAGGCGATCAAGGCGGCTGGGCTGCGCGTGCTCGTTGACTCGATGTACGGCGCCGGGCTCGGCATGACTGCTGAGCTGCTGGCCGGCGGCAAGACCGTGGTCGAAGAGCTGCATGGGCATCGCAACCCAGCGTTCCCCGGCATGCGCGCACCCGAGCCGATCGCGCCCAACCTCACGGAGCAGCTCGGTGTACTCGCGAATGGCGGGTACGACGTGGGGCTCTCGACGGATGGTGACGCAGACCGCGTCGGCATCGCGGACGAGCGCGGCCGCTTCGTGACACAGCTGCAGACGATGGCACTGCTCGTGCACTACCTCGTCGGCGTGCGCGGCGAGCGAGGGCCGATGGTGCGGTCGGTAACGATGACGCGGATGATCGACCGCCTGGGCGAGCGGTACGACTGCCCCGTGTATGAGACGCCTGTGGGCTTCGTGCACCTCGGGCCGAAGATGATGGAGACCAACGCGTTGATCGCCGGCGAGGAGTCAGGTGGCTACGCGTTCCGCGGCCACATCCCGGAGCGTGATGGCGTGCTGAGCGGGCTGATCATCCTTGAAGCGATGGTGAAGACGGGGAAGCGCCCGTCCGAGCTGCTGCAGGCGCTGTACGACGCGGTCGGCACGCACGAGTACGACCGCGTGGACATCACATTGCGCGGCGACGAACGTGACGCGATTCGCGAGCGCGTCGCAAATGCCAACCCCGACTCGATCGCAGGACTGCGCGTCGAGTCGCAGGACAACGTAGACGGCTTTCGGTTCAACCTCGAAGGCGGGTGGTGGCTCTTGCTGCGCTTCAGCGGCACGGAGCCATTGCTGCGCATCTATGCCGAGATGCCAACGATGGAGCAGGTACGCCAGGCGCTCCAGCAAGGCCAGGAGATCGCGGGGGCGACGCTGTAGCGTCAGATACGAGGGGCGTGTTGCAGGAACAACTCACAGTGAACCTCGACGATCGCGCGACGTACGCGGTCCGAGATCCACAGCAGATGGCTCGATACATCACGGAGCTGCCGGCGCAGTGCCGTGCGGCGTGGACGGCTGGCATGGCGTGGACGCCGCCGGCATCGTTCCACACGCCATCGCGCGTGGTCGTACTTGGCATGGGCGGATCGGCGATTGGCGCCGAGATCGTCTCGACGATCGCCGCAAGTGTGACATCGATCCCCGTGCACATCGTGCGCGGCTACACCGCGCCGTTGGTCGATGCGAACACACTGGTGATCGCGTCGTCGTGGTCCGGTGACACGGAGGAGACACTCGAGGCATTTCAGCGCACGCTCGGCGGCGACGGAATGCGGATGGCGATCACGTCTGGTGGCCGCCTGTCACGGCTCGGGGAGTCGCTGGGCTACTCGGTAATGACGTACGACTTCGACGGTACGCCGCGCGCAGCGATCGGGTGGGGCGTGTTCACGCTGCTTGGTGTGCTGCGTCGCCTCGATGTGATCGCTGTCAGCGACGGACTGGTGGACGAGGTGATCGCGGCACTCCAGGTCTGCGCTACCGACTGGGGTCTCGACCAGCCGAGCGACTCGAACGTCGCGAAGCAGATCGCCCGCCGCGTCGAGGGGCGCCTGCCGGTCATCCTCGGTCCTGACTTCCTGGAGGTCGCGGCACGACGCTGGGCCGGACAGATGTCGGAGAACTCCAAGCAATGGGCACTGTTCGGCGCGCTGCCGGAGATCGACCACAACCTGATCGTGGGCTTCGCCGGCCCCGAGGCCGCGCGCAACTCGGTGCACGTGCTGATGCTCGACAGCGCCGCAGCGCACGAGCGCACGCGGCTGCGCATCCGCCTCACGGGTGAGGCGCTGGACGAGGCCGGCATCGAGCACGACGAGCTGCTGATCGGCGGCGACAACCAGCTGGATGCGATCATGCGCGCGTGCTACCTGAGTGACTGGGTCTCGCTCTACCTCGCGATGCTCAACGGCGCCGACCCGACGCCGGTCGCGCCGATCTCCAAGCTCAAGACCGAGCTGGGGAAGCACTCCCGCTCTTAATCCACCCCGATCGATCGTGACACGAAGAAGCCCGGCCATTGGCCGGGCTTCTTGTTGGTGCAACGAGTGCGCCTCGATTAGCGCTTGGTGAACTGCGGCGCCTTGCGCGCGCGCTTCAGACCGAACTTCTTGCGTTCCTTCTCGCGCGGGTCGCGCGTGAGGAGGCCATTGGCGCGGAGCGGACGTCGATACGTCTCGTCAGCCGCAACCAGCGCACGGGCGATGCCGAGGCGAATCGCGCCGGCCCAGCCGGAGTTGCCGCCGCCGTCGACCTTGACCTGCACATTGAAGCGCCGGCCAGTCTCGGTGACGGTCAGCGGGCGGAGCATGTCCTGGCGCGAGACCGCGCGGTGGATCACGTCGTCCGCAGGAGCGCCGTTGACGATGACGTTGCCTGTACCGGGGTACAGGCGCACGCGCGCCACGGCGGCCTTGCGACGGCCGAGGCCGTAGTAATAGTGCTCAGTCGTCATCGATTACTCGCTCTGCTCGGCGGCCGACTCGGCCTCTGATGCTGCTGGTGCTGCGGCAGCGACCGCGGCCGGAGCCGAGGTGCGCTTGGCTGCGCCCATGCCCGCGCGCAGCTGAGCCGCGTGCGGGTGGTTGGGGCCGGAGTAAACCTTCAGGTGGCGGAAGAGCTCGCGCCCCAGCACGTTGCCGGGAAGCATGCCCTTGATCGCCTTCTCAAGCACGCGGCGCGGGTCCTTGATGAGCTGCTCCGCGAGGGTGCGCTCCTTCAGACCGCCCGGGTAACCGGAGTGTCGGTAGTAGACCTTCTCGGCCGCCTTGTTGCCGGTGTACCCGACTTCCTTGGCGTTCACGATGATCACGAAGTCACCCATGGGCAGGTGCGGCTCGTAGGTCGGCTTGTGCTTGCCCAGGAGCAGCTTCGCGGCCTCGGATGCCACACGACCGAGGGGCTTGCCCTGCGCGTCGATGACATGCCAGGCGCGGTCAAAGCTCCCCGCGTGCAGTCGATACGTCTTCGTCGTCATGCCAGTCCACCATCCCGCGTGCGTACCGCACGGCTACCAGCGTCAATCCCTGCGGCGGCGCGGCTGGTCCGACGCTCGCCGGCGGGCTGTCGAGCAGGCCCGCAAAGGCCTGCGGGGTCAGCCGCCCCATGCCGACGTCCCGCAACGCACCCACGGTGCGACGCACCTGATGCGGCAGAAACGATTCGGCCTCCATCGAGACCTGCACCCGATGCGGCGACAAGCGTCGCACCGTACATGCCTGCAATGTGCGCATTGGTGAGCGTCCGGACTCCAGTGGGCCCGAAAACGCTGACCAGTCGCACTGCTCGGTCGGCAGCAACGACGCCGCGAGCGACATCGCCGCTACGTCGAGCGCTACCTCGATCTGCCACGCCTGTCGCTGCGAGAGCGGCGAGCGCGGTCGTCCATCCTCGATCGCGTACGTGTAGCGACGCGATTGTGCGCTGCGCCGCGGATCGAAGTCCGTGGTCACCTCGCACGCCGCGCGCACTGCGACGTCCGCCGGCAGGAAGCGATTCAATGCTGCGACCCAGCGCGCCGGCTCGTGACCCGTCGAGGTCTCGAGCGTCGCTACCTGGCCGCACGCATGCACTCCCGAGTCGGTTCGACCCGCGAAGCGCAGTCGCTGCTGCTCGCTCGTGAACTGCATCACTGCAGCCTCGAGTGTGTCCTGCACCGTCCGCTGTCCCAGCTGCGATTGCGACCCGACGAACTGCGTCCCGTCGTACTCGACGAGCAGCGCGATCCGCCGCGTCCCGGCAGCCGATGACATTAGACGAGCTCAAGCTGCGCCATCATTGCGCCGTCGCCAAGGCGCGGCCCAATCTTGGTGACACGGGTGTATCCACCCGGTCGCGTCGCGTACGTGGTGGCCAGCTCGTCGAAGATACGGTCAACGACGTCGGGCTCATACACGTAGGCGAGTGCCTGACGGCGAGCGTGGACAGTGCCGCGCTTGCCGAGCGTGATCATCTTCTCGACCATCGGCCGAATTTCCTTGGCTCGCGCCTCGGTCGTGCGAATCCTGCCGTGCTTCAGCACCTGAGTGGTCAGGCTGCGGAACATGGCGATGCGTTGGTCGGTGGCCATGTCAAAGCGACGGCCGGATACCTGGTGACGCATGGCTACTCGTCCTCGTCGTCGTCGTCATCGCCGAGCGTGGCCGGGTCCTCGCCAGCTTCACGCAGCGCCTGGATGAGCGCGGCGCCGAGCGAACCGACTTCGTCGGCAGGCTCGTCGTTCGCCATCCCGCGCGGCGCGTCCGCCGTCATGGTCCCGCCGTTGCCGGCGCCAATCCCATTCGCCACCGCAGCGCGGCGCGAGTCGATGCGCGGGGCCGGGAAGCCCTTGCTCACTAGCTTGTCGCGCAGCTCTTCGTACGACTTCTCGCCGAAGTTGCGCAGTGCGAGCAGCTCCTCCTCGGAGCGCTCGAGAATCGCGCCGACCGTGGTGAGGCCGGAGCGCTTCAGGCAGTTGTAGGCGCGCACAGAGAGGTCGAGCTCTTCGATCGGCGTGTCGTAGCCGTCGAAGCCGCCAACCTGCTCCTGCATCACCGAGGTGACGATGCTGTCCGGGCGGCCCAGGCGCTGGAAGCCCAGCAGCTGGTCGCGGAGCAGCTCCGAGGCGAGCGAGACGGCCATCGGGCCGGTCACCGTGCCGTCGGTCCAGAGCTCCAGCTCCAGGCGGTCGAAGTCGGTGTCCTGCCCGACGCGCGTGTGCGCGACGTGGTAGTTCACGCGACGGACCGGGCTGAAGAGGGCGTCGACCGGGATCACACCGATCGGCAGGCCTTCCGACACGGTCGCGCCGAGGAAGCCACGGCCGGACTCGACGTTGATGTCGGCGACCAGCGAGGCGTCCTTGTGGTCGAGCGTGGCGATCTTGAGCTCGGGGTTCACGACCTCGTAGTCAGCGCTGGACTGGATGTCGCCAGCGGTGACCACGCCCTCACCGGACGCCTCCAGGAAGAGGCGCGCGGGGCGGTCGGAGAAGGAGCGCAGACGCACTTCCTTGAGGTTCAACAGGATTTCGGTGACGTCTTCCTGCACGTGCTCGATGGTCGAGAACTCGTGCTCGACGCCCTCGATGCGCACGGAGGTAATCGCCGCGCCGGGCAGCGACGACAGCAGGACGCGCCGCAGCGCGTTGCCGAGAGTCGTGCCGAAGCCGGTCTCCAGGGGCTCGGCAACGACGCGGGCATAGTCCGCTTCGTCAACTTCGACCCGGATTTCGGGGATGTGCAGGTCAGGCAAATCGCACCTCGCAAGGCGTGCTGCGGGCGCCGGGCAGGCGCCCGGCGTCACACCGCACTAGCGTGAGTAGTACTCGACGATCGCGTTCGGGTTGAAGTGCGCCTCGATGTCACCAGCGCCAGGCTCACCCGCCACGCGGCCACTGAGGGCATCGCGGTCGAGCTCGAGCCAGCCGGGACAATCGCGAGACTTAATCTCCTCGCGCAGGATCTTGGCGTACTCCGAGCGCTTACCACGGTCGGTCAGGCCGATGGCGGCGCCAACCTTGATGTGCGCGCTGGGAACGTCGAGCTTCTGGCCGTTCACGGCGACGAGGCCGTGCGTGACCAGCTGCCGAGCCTGCGCCCGGGTGCTCGCGAAACCAAGACGGAACACGACGTTGTCGAGGCGCTCCTCGAGCGAGCGCATCAAGAGCTCACCGGTGACGCCTGGGCGTCGCACGGCGCGGTCGTAGTAGTCGCGGAACTGACGCTCCATCAGCCCGTAGGCGAAGCGCACCTTCTGCTTTTCGATCAGCTGTTGGCCGCGGTCAGAAATCTTGCGCCGGCGCAGCGAGCGAGGACCAGGCGGCTGCTGCCGCTTGATCAGGGCACACTTCACCTTTCCGCACAGAGAAACTCCGTAGCGGCGGCACTTTCGACACTTGGGGCCAGTGTATCGGGCCATCGGACCTCGCTCTTTACTGACGCGGCCGACGACGAGGTCGGCAACCATTGTGCGGAATGGGCGTGACGTCGCGAATCGACAGCACACGCACTCCCGAGGACTGCAGAGCACGCACCGCGGCTTCACGACCGGCGCCCGGGCCCTTTACGAACACTTCGATCTCACGCAGGCCGTGCTCGACGGCGCGCTGAGCGGCACCCTCGGCAGCAATCTGCGCGGCGTACGGCGTGCTCTTACGCGAGCCCTTAAAGCCCGCGGTGCCACCGCTGCCCCACGACAGGACGTTCCCGTTGGGATCCGTCAGCGTGATGATCGTGTTGTTAAACGTCGACGTGACGTACGCACGCCCCCGCGGCACGGACTTTCGTTCGCGCCGCCGGGTCGTTGTGCGGCGGTTAGCTGATGCTCGCCCCACTCGATCCTCCTCTTACTTACGCGGCGCCTTGCGCTTGCCGGACACAGTCCGACGAACGCCACGACGTGTGCGCGCATTGGTCTTGGTGCGCTGTCCACGAACCGGCAGACCTCGACGGTGCCGGTAGCCGCGGAAGCAGTTGATTTCGATCAGACGCTGGATGTTCTGGCGCACCTCGCGGCGGAGGTCACCCTCAACCACGTGCTCACCCTCGACGACCGCGCGAATACGCGCGACCTCGTCGTCCGTCAGGTCGCGCACCTTGCGGGTGGGGTCGACCTGCGTCTGCTCCAAGATCTTCGCCGCCATAGGACGGCCAACGCCGTACACATAGGGCAGCGAGAACAGGATCTGCTTGTCGTTCGGAATATCGACGCCGGCGATGCGTGCCATAGCTTTTCCTAACCCTGCCGCTGCTTGTGGCGCGGAACCACGCAGATCACACGCAGCCGGCCATGGCGGCGGATGATCTGGCAGCGCTCACAGCGCTTCTTAATCGAGGCAGATACCTTCATCGAAATCCCCAGCTACTCGAAAACCGCTTACCGGAAGCGGTACGTGACGCGCCCCCGCGTCAGGTCATACGGGCTCAACTCCACCAGCACACGGTCGCCGAGCAGGATGCGGATGTAGTGCATCTTCATCCGGCCCGAGACGTGTGCCAGCACGTGGTGTCCATTGGCGAGCTCAACGTCGAACATCGCGTTGGGCAGAGCGTCCTTGACGACGCCTTCAACCTCGATGACTTCTTTCTTCGTCTTTGCGCGCGGGCGGCGTTCCTGTGTCATGGCGTCTGCTCACTCGCTAGCGAATGCGAGTGAGCACCTCCGGTCCGTCGTCGAGGATCGCAATAGTCTCCTCGAAGTGGGCACTGAGGCTGCCGTCGCGCATGCGCACCGTCCAGTGGTCAGCCATTTCTTCGGTCTCGTGTCGGCCCAGCGCGAACATCGGCTCGAGCGCCAGGACCATGCCCGCCTTCAGCTTGTAGCCGACGCCGGGGCGACCGAAGTTAGCAACGTGCGGCGGCTCGTGCATGTCGCGACCGACACCATGCCCGCCGTACTCCTGAATGATTCCGTAGCCGGCGTCCTCGCCCCAACGGCCAATGGCCGCGGAGATGTCGCCGAGGTAGTTGCCGGGGCGCGCCTGCTCGATGCCTGCCCAGAGGGAGGCCTCGGTGATCTTCATCAGGTCCTCGGCCTCAGCCGCGACCTTGCCGACGCCGCACGTGAAGGCCGCGTCGGAGACGTAGCCCTTGTAGGTGACGCCGAGGTCGATGCTCACGATGTCACCCTCGCGCAGCGCCCGATCGTTCGGGATGCCGTGCACCAGGTTGTCGTTAACCGAGTAGCAGATCGCGCCGGGGTACGGCGGTCGGCCACCGGGGCCGTAGCCCACGAAGGTCGGCTGCGCGCCGCGCTTTGCGATCTCATCTTTTGCCAGCATGTCGAGGTCTCGACCGGTGACGCCGGGAGCTACCGCCTCGCGAAGGGCAGCGCGAACCTCTGCGTTGAGGCGACCAGCCTCACGCAGAAGGGCGATTTCGTCCTTCGACTTAATAACGACGGTAGAGACGGGCATCAGGACAGTCTACGCCTTTCCCATACCGGCCGACACCTGATCGATTTGCTCGAGCAGGCGGGTGGTGACTTCAGCGGGTTCCCCCGTGCCGTCGACCGGGCGCAGCTTGCCTTGCTTCTCGTAGAAGTCGGCGAGCTGCTCCGTCCACGCTCGGTTCTGGCCGAGGCGGGTCGAGACGGTCTCGGGGCGGTCGTCCGCACGCTGGGTCAGGTCGGCGCCACACTTGTCGCACTTACCGGACGCCTTCGGCGGGCTGGTGAGCTCGTGATAAATCGCGCCGCAGCTCGGGCAGTTCCAGCGACCGGTGAGGCGCGCCATCAGCAGGTCCTCGGGGACCTGGATGTAGAGCACGCCGTCGATCTGGCGACCCTGGCCGTCGAGGGCCACGTCGAGCGCCTCGGCCTGCGGAATCGTGCGCGGGAAGCCGTCGAGCATGATGCCCTCGGCCGCGTCCGGGCGCGCGATGCGCTCCAGCAGCATGTTGATCGTGACCTCGTCGGGGACAAGCTCGCCTTTGGACATGTACTCCTGCGCGCGCTTGCCGAGGTCAGTGCCCTCAGCAGCGGCAGCACGGAACAGGTCACCGGTCGAAATGTGCAGCAGGCCAAGGCGCTGCGCGAGCAACGCGGCCTGCGTGCCCTTACCGGCTCCGGGCAGTCCCAGCAGGATGAGCTGCATTAGGAGATGAACCCTTCGTAGTTGCGCATCATCATCTGGGCCTCGAGCTGTCGCATCGTGTCGAGGACGACACCAACGACGATCAGGAGACCCGCCGCGCTGATCTGCACCGACTGCACGTCGGTGATGCGCGTCGCGAGGAACGGCAGAATCGAGACGAAGCCGAGGAAGATCGCGCCACCCCAGGTGATGCGAATCAGCACGCGCATCACGTACTCCTGCGTCGGGCGACCGGGGCGGATGCCCGGGATGAAGCCACCCTGCCGCTGGAGGTTCTCAGCGAGGTTCTGCTGCTGGAACACGACCAGCGTGTAGAAGAACGAGAAGATCATGACCAGCAGGAAGACGAACGCCCAGTAAAGCGGCGCCGTCGGCGAGAACGCCTTCTGCATGAAGTCAGCGGCGCTGGCGATCCAGCCAACATCCACGGTCTTCGCGACGAACTGTGCGAACACCGGCGGGAAAATCATGATCGAAAAGGCGAAGATCAGCGGCACCATGCCAGCCGAGTTCACACGCAACGGGATGTGCGTCTGACCCTGCTGGCGGTACATGCGTCCGCCTCGGAAGGTCGAGCGCGCGTACTGCACCGGGATGCGACGCTGCGCTTCCTGCACGTAGATGATCGCGGCGACCAGGAAGACGGCCAGCAGCGCGAGAATCACGAGACCGGTCAGCGCGGCGCCGACACCAGAGACAAAGACGTTCCCGAGGATGCTCGGCATGCCCGCGACGATGCCCGCGAAGATGATCAGCGAGATGCCGTTGCCGATGCCCTGCTCGGAGATGAGCTCGCCCAGCCAGACCAGGAACATCGTGCCGGCGACCATCGAGCAGAGTGCCGCGATCGTCGCGAGCGTGTGCCCGTTGCCGAAGCCGATGTCCGTGACACCGCCGAGCTGCTGAATGAGCAGCAGCTGCGCGTAGCCCTGGAGGAACGCGAGCGGCACGGTCACCCAGTGGGTGTAGATCTGCAGTCGCTGCGAGCCGGACTGACCCTCTTGCTGCATTGCCTGCAGCCTCGGAATCAGCGGCACGGCGAGCTGCATGATGATCGACGCCGTGATGTACGGGTACACGCCGAGCGCAGCCACGGACAGGCTGCGCAGCGCACCACCCGAGAAGATGTTCAAGAAGCCGAGGATGGCGTTGTTGTCGAACGTGCGACGCAACGCCTCCGGGTCAACGTTCGGCAACGGAATGTGAGCCGCGAGTCGGAACACGAGCAGCACACCGATCGTGAACAGGATCTTCCTGCGCACGTCTGGCTGGGCGAAGGCATCAATGCCCGCCTGCAGAAGCTGTGGCCGTCCGGAGGTTCGCTGCTGGCTCGACACTCGGTGCTACTCCTCCTCGGCGGCGGTTGCCGCTGCCACGGGGGCTGCGTTGGCCGCGGCCGCCTTGCGGCGGTGGATGCGGTTACGCACGCGGTGCTCAGCAGCCGCGGTCTCCTCGAAGGAGCCACCGGCCGCCGTGATCGCAGTCTTCGCAGCCTCGGAGAGGCGCGGGGCATTCACGGAGACGGCTGACGTCAGCGCGCCCATCGCAAGCACCTTGAACGGGGTCTGCGCGTTGTCAATCAGACCAACGGCTGCAAGGGACTCGGCGTTGACCGTGCCACCAGCCGTGAAGTGCTTCGAGATGTCGCGCAGCGAGACAGCCTGGAACTCGACGCGCGAGAAGTTGCGGAAGCCTCGCTTGTGGCCGAGGCGCCGCACGATCGACATCTGGCCGCCCTCGAACTGGGCGCGCACTCCACCGCGGGCCTTCTGGCCCTTGCGACCACGACCGCCGTACGTGCCATTGCCAGAGGCCTGACCACGACCGCGACGCTTCTTGGAGTGCTTCGCGCCAGGCGACTGACGCAGCTCGTGCTGTTCCATTATTCGACTTCTTCCACGGTCACCAGGTGGGCGACCTTGTGGGCCATACCGCGAATCGTGCGGTTGTCCTCGTGCTCGACGGTCTCATGCATGCGGTGCAGACCGAGCGCACGGACGGTGCGCTTCTGGTCCTCGGCATAGCCGATCGACGACTTCGTGTAGGTGATGCGCAGCTTCGAGGCCATTGCTTAGGCTCCCACCATCGCGCGGCGCGCGGCGACAACTTCGCCCGGCTGCCGCAGCGATTCGAGACCAGCAAGCGTGGCGCGGACGACGTTGACGGGGTTGCTGGAGCCCAGCGACTTCGTCAGCACGTCCTTCACACCAGCGGCCTCCATGACGGCGCGCACCGCACCACCGGCGATGAGGCCGGTACCAGCGGACGCCGGTCGCATCACGACCTTGGAGGCCTTGAAATGCGACACGGTGTCGTGCGCGATCGTGGTGTCGTGCATCGGGACGGTGATCATCGAGCGACGTGCGATGACGCCACCCTTGCGGATCGCCTCCGGCACTTCATTGGCGCGGCCCATGCCGAAGCCGACTTTGCCGGCGCCATCACCCACCACCACGATCGCGGTGAAGGAGAAGCGGCGACCGCCCTTGACCACCTTCGCGACGCGGTTGATGAAGACGACCTTCTCGATGAACTCGGAGTCTTCTTCTTCGCGGCGACGGTCACGACGCGGCCGGTCGTTGCGGTCACGCTGCTGCACCATTAGAAGACCAGCCCTTCTTCGCGAGCGGCGTCGGCGAGCGCCTGCACGCGGCCGGCATACTCGAAGCCACCGCGGTCAAAGACGACGCTCTCAAGACCGGCTTCCTTCGCGCGCTGCGCGACCAGGGCCCCGACCTTCGCTGCGCGCTCGGTCTTCGTCCCGCCACCATCACGCAGCGACACCTCGAGATCCGAGGCGGAGGCCAGCGTGCGGCCGGCGAGGTCGTCGATGACCTGCGCGTAGATGTGCTGCGTAGAGCGGAAGACGGCCAGACGCGGACGAGCCGCGGTGCCTTCGACCTTCTTGCGCAGCCGTGCGTGACGGCGGATGCGCGCTTCGCGCGATGTAGCTGCTGTCGTCGCCATCGTTATCGTCCGGTCTTGCCGGCCTTACGCCGGACCACTTCGTTTTGATAGCGGATGCCCTTGCCGCGGTACGGCTCAGGCGGGCGCTGCTCGCGAACCAGGGCGGCCTGCTGGCCGACAGCCTGCTTGTCGATACCGACGATGTGCAGACGCGTGGGCGTCTCCACCTCGAAGGTCACACCCGGAATCGGCTCCAGCTCGACGGGGTGGGAGTACCCGACGTTGAGCAGGAGGTTCTGGCCGCGCAGCTCAGCGCGGTACCCAGTGCCCTGGATTTCCAGGGACTTGCGGAAGCCGTCCGAGACACCGGTCACCATGTTGGCGATCAGCGCACGGGTCAGACCGTGCAGAGCACGGTGCGACGGGGCGTTCGAGGGGCGCGTCACAACGACGCGGCCTTCCTCCATGGCAACGCTGATGCTGGGGTGCACGTCGTGCTCAAGCACGCCACGCGGGCCCTGCACACGAGCGTGCTGGCCGGTCAGCGTCACATCGACGCCGCTCGGAACGGGAATTGGTAGGCGGCCTACTCGGGACATGGCTCTCTCCTACCAGACGTAGCAGAGCACTTCGCCGCCGACCTTCTGACGCCAGGCCTCTTGGCCGGACATCACGCCGTGCGACGTGCTCATGATCGCGACACCGAGGCCACCGTAGACCCGCGGAATCTCACCCTTGTTCACGTAGACCCGCAGACCGGGGCGCGAGACGCGGCGGATGCCGCCCAGCGCTGCACGACGGTCGGTGCGGTAGTTGAGCTTCAGGCGCAGGTAGCGCCGGGAGCCTTCCGACTCCTCGGTGTAACCGGCGATGAAGCCCTCGCGCTGCAGCACATCAGCGACGGCTGCCTTCACGTTGGAAGCGGGGACACGCACGCTCTCGTGCCGCGCGCTGGCGGCGTTGCGGATGCGCGTGCACATGTCCGCCAATGGGTCCGACATACTCATGGGTGAATCAACCTGCCTTCTTCTGGTACTTCGGTCCGAGTGGGCCGGTTACCAGGAGGATTTCTTGACGCCGGGCAACTTGCCCTGGTTGGCGAGCGTTCGGAAGCAAATACGGCACATACCGAACTGACGCATGTAGCCGCGCGGGCGGCCACATGGACGGTTCGCCCACACAATCTGGCACCGGTTCCGGTGCTGATTCTCGTGCTTCGGCGTACGGTTCGACTTCACGATCTGCGACATCTTCGCCATCGTGTGCTCCTACCTCGTGAACGGCATGCCGAGAAGCTCGAGCAGCCGCTTTCCCTCTTCGTCGTTGCGCGCAGTGGTGATCACATTGATCTGCATGCCACGCACGCGCTCGACCGAGTCAAAGCTGATTTCCGGAAAGATGATCTGCTCTGTCAGTCCGAGCGAGTAATTGCCACGGCCGTCGAACGCGTTCGCTGCCACACCGTGAAAGTCACGGACGCGCGGCAGCGCCATGTTCATCAGCCGATCCAGGAACTCCCACATGCGGTCGCCGCGCAGCGTCATGGAGACGCCGATCGGGTTGTTCTCCCGCAGCTTGAAGTTCGAGATGGCCTTCTTCGCGCGGTTCACGACTGGCTTTTGGCCAGTAATGGTCTGGAGGTCAGAGACCGCAGACTCCACCGCACGACCGTTGGTCAGTGCCTCACCAAGGCCGATGTTCACGCTGACCTTCGTCAACGTGGGCACCTGCATCGGGTTCGCGTAATTGAATTCGCGCTGCAGGACCGCGACGACTTCGTCGCGATACTTCTGCTTCAACGTCGGGACTGCTACCTCGGTCACCATTAGCCGATTGCCTCCCCGCACGCCTTGCAGACGCGCACCTTCTTGCCATCCTCGAGCAGCTTGAAGCCGACGCGGACAGCCTTGGAGCAGCTCGGGCACACCAGAGCCACGTTCGAGAGGTGCAGCGGTGCCTCCATCTCGACGATTGCCGAGACTTCGTTCGCCGAGCGCTGTCGACGGTGGCGCTTCACCATGTTCAGGCCGGTTACGACGACGCGCTCCGCCTTCGGGTTCACCAGGCGTACCTGGCCGCGCTTGCCGCGGTCCTTGCCGGTATTGATCTCGACGGTGTCGTCACGCTTCACGCGGGCAGCCATTACAGGACCTCCGGCGCGAGCGAGATGATGCGCATGTACTCACGGTCGCGAAGCTCGCGAGCGACCGGGCCAAAGATGCGGGTGCCGCGCGGGTTGCCCTGCTTGTCGGCAAGGATGACCGCAGCGTTCTCGTCGAACTTGATCGAGGAGCCATCCGGGCGCGACATGGGGTGCGAGGTGCGCACGACAACCGCGCGCACAACATCGCCCTTCTTCACGTTGCCGTTCGGCTGGGCCTCTTTGACGCTGGCGATGATCGTGTCGCCGACACCGGCGTACCGACGGCCGGAGCCACCGAGCACACGGATGCACAGCAACTCGCGAGCGCCGGAGTTGTCAGCCACCTTGATCCGGCTCTGCTGCTGGATCATTCCGCTGCCTGCTCTCCGCTCGGTGCCACGGCGGCCTCATCGGCTGCACGCGCACCAGAGCGCTGCACTTCGTTGACGAGCGAGGCGTCAATCGAGGTCGGAGCGACTTCCGCGACGGCGCGCTCGACGATCACCTCGACCAGGCGCCAGCGCTTGGTCTTGCTGATCGGGCGGCACTCCTCGATGCGAACGGTGTCGCCGAGGGTCGCCGAGTTGTTCGGGTCGTGCACCGGGTAGCGCTTCGTGCGCCGAATCACCTTGTGGTAGAGGCGGTGCGGCGCGGCGCGCTCGATGGCGACGATGATCGTCTGGTCGCCCTTGTCGGACACGACCGTGCCGACACGCGACTTGTGGTTAATAGCTACGGTTGCCTGGACCATCGGTTACCCCTGCCCCGCCGCGTCAGCTTCGGCGAGGATCGCCCGCTCGCGAGCGAGCGTCTTCACACGTGCGATCTGGCGCTTGGCCTTGCCGACCTGCGACACATCGGCGAGCTGACGCGTCGCGGACTGGAAGCGCAGGTTGAAGAGCGCCTGGTGCGCTGACTCCAGGTCAGCACCCAGCTGCTCATCGTTGTGGCCGCGCAGCTCGGTTGTTTCCTTGCCGCTCATTCTGCGGTCTCCTCGCGCCCGATCACCTTCGTGTCGACGGGCAACTTGTGGTGCGCGCGCCGGAAGGCCTCACGCACCGCGACTTCAGTCACACCGGAGACCTCGAACAGCACGCGGCCACGCTTGACCACCGCGACCCAGTGGTCAGCGGGGCCCTTGCCCTTACCCATGCGGGTTTCGACGGGCTTCTTCGTGACCGGCTTGTCCGGGAACACGCGGATCCACACCTTGCCACCACGACGCAGCGAGCCGGTGATCGCGCGTCGAGCGGACTCGATCTGGCGCGAGTCGACCCAGGCGGTGGTCTGCGCTTGCAGACCCCACTCGCCGAAGGCGACCGTGTTGCCGGTCATCGCAGCGCCGGACCTGCGGCCTCGGTGCTGCTTTCGATACTTGACGCGCCGCGGCATCAGCATGGCGGCTTACTCCTGGGTCTCTACCCCCGCGATCGCCAGCGGCGACTCGCGCGGGTCAATGTCACCCTTGTAAATCCAGCACTTCACGCCGATGCGGCCGAAGGTGGTGTGGGCTTCCATCAGTCCAAAGTCGATGTCGGCGCGCAGGGTGTGCAACGGCACGCGGCCCTGCATCTCCTGCTCCGAGCGCGACATCTCCGAGCCGCCGAGGCGGCCGCTGATGCGGACGCGGCAGCCAAGGGCGCCACGCTGCATCGTGCGTATCACAGCCTGCTTCATCGCGCGGCGGAAGGCCACGCGGCGCTCCAGCTGGTCGGCGACGGAGCGAGCCACCAGTGCAGCGTCGAGCTCCGGCACGCGGATCTCGTCGATGTTCAGGCGGACGCGGCGGTCGGTGGCGTGCTCGAGGGCACCGCGGAGGTGCTCGACGTTCTGGCCACCGCGGCCAATCACGATGCCGGGCTTCGCCGTGCGCACCGTGAGGTTGAGCTGGTTCGCGTTGCGCTCGATGATCACACCGGAGATGCCGGCGTCAGGAAGGAGCTTCATCACGAGTCGGCGCAGACGCATGTCCTCCTGGACCAGCTGCGCGTACTCGCGCTCGCTGAACCACTTGGACTGCCAGTCCTTGAAGACGCCAACGCGGAACCCGTACGGGTGTACCTTGCGTCCCATTAGAAGCCCTCGTTTCCTTCGACCACGACCTCGATGTGCGCAGAGCGCTTCAGGATCGATGCCGCACGACCGCGCGAACGTGCGCGGAAGCGCTTGAGCGTCGGAGCCTCGTTCGCGATGGCACTTTTCACGTGCAGCGCGTCGGGGTTCATGTTGTAGTTGTTCTCCGCGTTAGCCGCGGCGGACTTCACTGCCTTCAGCACGATCTTCGCTGACGGCTGCGGGAGGTACTCCAGCAGCGTGACAGCGTTGGCGACCGGCAGGCCCTTGATCTGGGCCAGCACGAGACGCACCTTGCGCGCCGAGATGGGCTGGTTCGAGGCGAGAGCTCGCACTTCCATTTAGCGAGACCTCGACGTCGTCTCGGACTTGCCGCGGTGGCCGCGGAAGGTCCGGGTAAACGCAAACTCGCCGAGCTTGTGACCGACCATGTTCTCAGTGCAGAACACCGGCACGTGGCGACGGCCGTCGTGCACAGCGATGGTCAGCCCGATGAACTCAGGCATGATCGTCGAGGCGCGCGACCAGGTGCGAATCGCGGTCTTAGTGCCAGACCGCTGCACGGCCTCGACCTTCTCCATGAGCGAGGGCTCGACGAAGGGGCCCTTCTTCGTAGAACGAGACATGGCCTACCTCCGGCCCTTGCTGCGGCGGCGCTGGATCATGTTGTCAGTGCGCTTGTTGTTGCGCGTGCGGTAGCCGAGCGCCGGCTTGCCCCACGGGGTCTTCGGGCCTGGCATACCAATGGATGCCTTGCCTTCACCACCGCCGTGCGGGTGGTCAACAGGGTTCATCACAGAACCACGCACCTGCGGGCGACGGCCGCGGTGACGCGTACGCCCCGCCTTGCCGAGCTTGAGCAGTGCGTGCTCCGCGTTACCAACGGAACCGACGGTCGCGAGGCATTCCTCGGCCACGTAGCGCATCTCGCCCGAGGGGAGACGCAGCAGCGCGCGGCCGTTGTCCTTCGCCATCAGCTGCACACCCGCGCCAGCGGCGCGAGCCATCTGTGCGCCCTTGCCGGGCTGCATCTCGACGTTGTGCACCGTCGTGCCGGGCGGCAGCGCCGACAGCGGCAGCGTGTTTCCCGGAGCGATTGGCACGTTGGGGCCAGAGACAACGCTCTGACCAACCGTCGTGCCGTTCGGCGCCACGATGTAGCGCTTCTCGCCGTCCGCGTAGTGGACGAGTGCGATGCGGGCGCTCCGCCCGGGGTCGTACTCGACCGCTGCGATCTTGCCGGGCACGCCCGGCTTGTCGCGGCGGAAGTCGATGATGCGGATGCGACGCTTCGCACCACCGCCGCGGTGGCGGATGGTGATCGTGCCGCCCGTGGAACGGCCGGCGCGCTGCTTCTTCGTCGCGAGCAAGCTCTTCTCAGGCGTGCTCTTCGTGATTTCCTCGAATGAGAAGCCGGTTGAATTACGGCGTCCAGGCGAGGTCGGTCGGAACGAACGAACTGGCATCCCTAGACCCCTTCGAAGACCTGGATCTGCTCGCCCGCCTGCAGGGTGACGATGGCCTTCTTCCAGGCAGCTTGCGTGCCGGAAGAACGACCCATGCGCTTCACCTTGCCGCGGACGTTCATGGTGTTCACTTCCACAACGTGGACGTTGAACGCCTTCTCGACGGCTTCTGCGATCTGCGGCTTGTTGGCACCGGTCGCTACCTCGAACACGTACTTGCCCGCGGGCGACAGCATCGTGCTCTTCTCAGTGACCAGCGGGCGCCGAAGCACCTCGTACGGATGAATTGCCTTGGGCATTGCTTAGGCCTCCACCGGCACGGCTGCGAGGCGCTTGGTTGCGCGCTCGCCGCCCCAGAGCGCCTCGATGCGGCGCACGGCGTCCACCGTCAGCACCACGGTGTGGTGCGACAGCATGTCACCGACGTTGAGCGTGTCCGCCGGCAGCACACGGGCGCCGTCGACGTTGCGTGCGGACAGGTGCGCCGTACGGTCGGGCGCGCCGGTCACGATCAGCGCAGAACGCTCCACACCGAGGTTCTTCAGCAGTCCCACGACCGCCTTCGTCGACGGCTCGGTCATCCCGAGGCTGTCCACGACGAGCAGTCGCTGATCCGCCTGTCGCGAGGACAGCACGGAACGGATCGCGAGGCGGCGCATCTGCTTCGGCAGCTTCTGCACGAAGGAGTGCGGCTTCGGCCCGAAGACCACACCACCACCCTTGTGCAGCGGCGAGCGGATGCCACCCTGTCGCGAGGTACCAAGGCCCTTCTGGCGACGCGTCTTGTGCGTCGAGCCACGGACCTCACCACGAGTCTTGGTGTTCGCCGAGCCAGCACGCCGTGCGGCGAGCTGGGCGACAAGCGCCTGGTGCACGACTGCGGCGTTCGGCTCAATGCCGAACACTGCGTCGTCAACATCGATTGGCGAGACCGCCGAACCGGCGGCGTTCTTCACATCGAGCTTCACGCCTCGGCCTCGCTCTCCGACGATTCGGTCACTTCCGAAGCCGTCTCCTCCGTGGCGTCAGTCGCCTCGGTGGTCTCCTCGGCTTCAGCCATCGGCTCGTCCTCGGTCGCCATCTCCGGCTCGTCGTCGTACTCGATGTCGAGGGTCGGCAGCGTCGGCGGGGCGAAGTTGGCGAGTGCCGAGCGGCGACCGTGCGTCACAGAGACGATGTGGTCGACTGCACCGGGCACGGAGCCTTCGATGAACAGCAGGTTGCGGGTCGGGTCGGTCAGGACCACCAGCACGTTCATGACGGTGACGTCACGCGCGCCCATGTGGCCGGCCATCTTCTGGCCCTTCCACACCTTGCCCGGGGTCGTGCCGGAGCCGACCGAACCAGGAGCGCGGTGTCGGTCAGACTGACCGTGGGTCTTCGGGCCACCGCGGAAGTGCCAGCGCTTCACGCCACCGGCCCAACCACGACCCTTGGACACGCCACTCACGTCGACGTATTCGCCGGCCGTGAAGGAGTCGACCGTAATGGTCTGACCCAGCGTGTAGCTCTCGCCCCCCGTCGGGAACTCGAGGAGCTTCGTGATCGTCTCCTCGATCCCGGCGCGGCGCAGGTGCCCACGCTCCGGACGGTTCACGCGCTTGCGCAGCCCGGAGAACCCGAGCTGCACAGCCTCGTACCCGTCGCGCTCCGTGGTGCGGAGCTGCGTGACCCGGTTCGGGCCCATCTCAATTACGGTCACGGCGCGCGATCGGCCAGCGCCGTCATAGAGGCGCATCATGCCGACTTTACGCCCGATCATGCCGTTCACCATCTCGGTAACCCCGGCCCTTACAGCTTGATTTCGATGTCGACGCCCGACGGCAATTGAAGCCGCATGAGCGTGTCAACCGTGCGCGAGGTCGGTTCGAAGATGTCGATCAGACGCTTGTGCGTCCGCGTCTCGAACTGATCGCGCGAGTCC
>QWQU01000019.1 GCA_003670735.1 Chloroflexota bacterium
CCATCGAGCGAGGAGCCTCGCCGGGCTCAGGACGACGCGGAATCTCGTCCTCGTTGAACTCTTCTTCGTCCTCGTCACGCTCGGCCATGCCGACGCGGCCGTCTGCACCTTCGCTGCCATCCAGCAGCGCGCGGCGCGAGAGGTTGATACGACCGAGGTTGTCGATCTCGACGACCACGACCTTCAACTCATCGCCGAGGTTCACCACGTCTTCGACGCGGTTCACACGCTCTTCGGAGAGCTCGGAGATGTGCACGAGGCCTTCCTTACCGGGAAGGATCTCGACGAATGCACCGAAGGTCATGATGCGAGTGACGCGGCCGTCGTAGACCTCGCCGATCTGCACTTCCTTGGTCAGGCCGCGAATCATGTCGATCGCGCGACGCACACCCTCGGGGTCGCTGCCGCCGACACGCACCGTGCCGTCGTCCTCGACATCGATCGTGGCACCGGTCTCTTCGACCATGCCGCGGATCACACGGCCGCCTGGCCCGATCACCGCACCGATCTTCTCGCGATCGATCTTGATCACCTCGGTACGCGGTGCGTACTGCGAGAGCTCCTCACGCGGCTCAGCCAGCGTGGCGAGCATCACGTCAAGAATCTTGAGACGAGCGACACGAGCCTGCTCGAGCGCCGCCGCAAGGAGGCCGTCCGGCAGACGCTGCAGCTTGATGTCCATCTGCAGGGCAGTGATGCCCTCAGCCGTGCCGGCGACCTTGAAGTCCATGTCACCGAACGCGTCCTCGATGCCCGCGATGTCGGTCAGCACGCGGTAGTTCTCCACCGCGTCGTCCGACATCAGGCCCATCGCCACACCGGCAACCGGCGCCGAGATCGGCACACCGGCGTCCATCAGCGCGAGGATCGAACCGCAGACCGACGCCATCGACGTCGAGCCGTTGGACGACATCACGTCCGAGACGGAGCGCAGTGCGTACGGGAAGTCTTCTGCCGACGGGAGCACGGGCTCGATCGCCCGCTCACCCAGCATGCCGTGACCGATCTCGCGACGACCCGCGCCGCGCAGCGGACGAGCCTCGCCGACCGAGAACGGCGGGAAGTTGTAGTGGTGCATCCAACGCTTGAAGGCCGTCGGCGAGATGTTGTCCAGGCGCTGGCGGTCGGCCAGTGGGCCCAGCGTCACCACGCTCAGCACCTGCGTCTGACCGCGCTGGAACAGACCAGAGCCGTGCGCACGGGGCAGCAGCCCAACGGCTGCGCTCAGCGGGCGGATCTCGTCGTTCGCACGGTCATCCGGGCGCAGGTTCTTCGTGATCACGCGGTTGCGGACGAACGGCTTGATGTGCGCGTCGATCGCAGCCTGCACCTCACGCGAGTTCGCGGGGTTGCCGTCTGCATCGTTGCCGATCTCGGCGACGAGCTCACGCGTCAGCGTGTCGATGCCGCGCGAGCCCTCGGACTTCACGGCGTCGAGCATCTGCGTCTCGCGCGATGCGAGCAGGCCCGAGACCTTCGCCTGCAGATCGGCGTCCACACCCTTCGGGTACTCGAAGTGGATCTTCTCTTCGCCGAGCGCAGCGACGATCTCCTTCTGCAGCGTGTTGAGCTGCGCGATGATCGCCTGCGCGTAGGCGATTGCCTCGAGGATGACCGACTCGGGCACACCACTCGCGCCAGCCTCGATCATCACGACGGATGCATCGGTGCCGGCGACGGTGATGTCCAGGTCAGCCTGCTCGACTTCCTCGTACGTCGGGAACGCGCGGAACTGGCCATCGATGCGCGCGATGCGCACGGACGAGACCGGACCGGCGAATGGGATCTTCGACATGCCCAGGACGATCGACGCAGCGGTCGTGCCCCAAACATCGCCAGCGTTCTCGCGGTCGGAGGAGAGCAGCGTCAGGACGACCTGCACCTCGCGGCGGTAGCCCTTCGGGAACAGCGGGCGAATCGGGCGGTCCGTCATGCGCGCGGCCAGTGTGGCCTCGCCGCCAGGACGACCCTCGCGACGGAAGAACGAGCCCGGGATCTTGCCGATCGCGTACATGCGCTCTTCGTAGTCGACCGTCAGCGGGAAGAAGTCGATGCCGGCCCGGGGCTCGCCGTCGCAGACGGTCGCGAGCAGCATCATGTCGCCGAAGCGGATCGTGCAGGAGCCGTCTGCGAGCTGTGCGAGGAGGCCCGTGCCAACCTCGAATTCACGACCATCAATAGTCGTAGTGAATGTGCGTGGGCTAGCCAATGCTGCCGCCGCCTTTCGTGCACATGGCCGCAGTGACCCGCCGAGGATTCGGGGCGGACAACGACCGGGGGGATGTAGGCAGTGGGATTGAATCCTCTGTTCTGAGCGAGACCCGCCAGTACCTCAGTACTGCACTCGGACCTGCATTGCTCAGTGGCCCTGTTGGCCTTTGGCCAACTCCTGGGCGCCAGTCGGGCATTATTCCCAGCCCCGACATGGAATCAAAAGAAACGAAGCGGGCCGGCACAATGGCCGGCCCTGCACATGGCGAACGCCTAGCGGCGCAGGCCAAGCCGCGACAACAGCGTGTGGTACCGGTCAACGTCAGTGTTGCTCAGGTACCGCAGCTGGCGACGGCGCTGACCAACCAGCATCAGCAGACCACGACGAGTGTCGAAGTCGTGGCGGTGCTGGCGCAGGTGGTCGGTCAGGTACTTGATGCGATCCGTGAGGAGCGCAACCTGCACTTCGGGCGAACCGGTGTCACCCGGGAAGCGCTCGAATTCCTTGATGATCGGGGCCTTCTGCTCAGTTGTCTGCATTGCACTCTGTCACAAGAAACCGGCCGCGGCCCGGCTGCTGGGGTGTTGTACCGTTTATTTCACGACACATGCGCCGGCCCTCAGGCCCATGGCGCTGGTCTCTCGCGGAGGAGACCGTGCGGGTACGCTAGCATAGCCATCCGCTGATCGGCAATCCGACCCTGACGCCCCACCGCCAATTAAAACCAACGAGGACGCCATGACCCGCTTTGGCATCTTCACTGACGCCGACGCCTGCATCCCCCAGGCCATGCTCGACGAGCTGGGGATCCTGACGGCGCCGCTCGAGCCGGCACCGTACGACGAGGACGAGTCGGCCCAGCAGCTTCGCCGCGAGGCGGCCCCCCTCGATGCTTCCGGGGCGCTCCACGCCCTCGCTCGAGCCACCAGCCTGTTCCCGGCGATGCTCTATATCGGGGCCGGGGACGGGTTCGGGGGCTCCCCGGAGATTCGGTCAGCGGTCGAGGCAGTCTCGACGATGTCGCCGATGCGGCGGGAGCTGCGCCTGCACGACTCGGCGGCGGCGCTGATGGGGTGCGGCTGGCAGGCCGTGGCCGCAGCCCGCGCTGGAGCGGACCTCGATGCTGCCGTGGCGGCTGCCGAGGCAGTGCGCGCCAGCGTCCACGTCCTCTCCTACCTCGAGCACCCGCAGTTTGCGGGCGTGGACACGACCCTCTCCAGCCAGATCATCGGCGGGAAGGCGATCGTGTCGCTCTCGGGGAACCAGATTGAGCGGCTCGATATCCCGGCCAAGCGTGACATCGGGCTCGTGAAGCTGCGGGAGATGCTCGCCACTCGGGTGCGCGAGGGCACTGGGGCGCTGCACCTGGCCGTGCACCACGCCGGCTCTGCGGCCGCCGCCGGCGCGATCGCCGAGTGGGCCCGACGGAACCTCGAACCCGTCGAGGTGGTGGTGGCTCCGCTCAGCAGGCACGCCACGATGCGCCTCGGGCCACGGATGGTGGGGGTGGCCTGGTACCGGGAGTAGCCCTCCCGGCAGCACCTCGATTGATTGAGTGCGCGATTGATTGAGTGTCCGTCGAGCCGAGCCCGATTTTCGACGTTCAATCAATCCGCCTCGGACTCAGCGGCCGACGTGTGACCAGCGGTGGATGCGGCGGCGGACGGCCGGGTAGCTACTGCGGTGCATGGCGTCGGTGATCTCGAGGGCGGCGAGGCAGACGGCGATGCCGACGAGGCCATCGAAGATGAAGTGATTGCCGGTGCCGATGACGGCCACCAGTTGCACGGCCAGCACGAGCAGCATCCCGCCTCGCCAGTACCAGTGCGGGGTACTCCGGAAGACGGCGACCGCGAGCAGGACCGACCAGCCGACGTGCAGGGATGGCACGGCGGCGTACTGGTTCACGAAGGGGTGCAGGGACTGCGCCTGGTACGAGAGGTTCGAGAACACCTCGAGCGTGTCGACGAAGCCCCACTCGGCGAGGAAGCGCGGGGGCGCGACCGGGAACGTCATATAGATGAGCAGCGCGAACGCTCCCGAGAGCAGCAGTGAATCTCGGAGCTTGGTGTACTGGTCGCGGCGGCGCCAGAAGAGCAGCAGGCCGACGGCGACGATGAGCGGGAAGTCGCACCAGAAGTAGACGAAGTTGGCGATGCCCCAAAACACGGGCGAGCTGAGCACCCAGTGCTGGATCTGCGGCTCGATGAAGAGGCCGAGGTCAATTTCGAGGCGGACGATGTCACGGGCGTGATCGAGTGCGTCCGCAGCACGCGTGACGACCGCACCTCGGACCAGGAAATAGGCCAAGAAGCCGATCACGGCGAAGCCCAGCTCGGCGAGATCGGACCAGCGTGCGCGGTGATGCTCCGCCGGGATGAGGCGGAGGGCGACGTCCGCGGCGCGTTCTCTGGTACTGGTAGCCATCGGTCGATCATACGAGCGCGGACGAGGGCCACCTGACTCGGGAGCGTCGCCGTATGCTCCCGAACATCGCAATTCGCTCTTGATTGATTGCTCGCTCGGAACGTGTGCGGCAGACCCCTGGGAGGCCTGAATGGTTGCAGTGAACGTTGCCGGTGGACCGCTCGCGTCGCAGCAGGCGGACACGCTGGTGATCGAGGTGTCGGAGGGGCGGAAGCGGCTGACTGGGGCGGCGGCACAGGTGGACCTCGCGCTGGGAGGCGTGGTCTCCGAGATGCTGCGCTCCGGGCTGATCCGCGGTCGCTCCGGCGAGACGACGGTGATCCCGGGTCGAGGCGCGATCGGCGCGACTCGACTGGTGGTGCACGGGACGGGCGGCGAGGGCGGACGCACCGAGGATTGGGTGCGGAACCGCGCGGGCATGCTGGGGCGTGCGCTGCGATTGATGGACGCGCGCAGCGTGGTCGTCTCGACGCAGGGGGCCACGGAGTTCCTCGATCCGGAGACGGCGGCGCGAGCGCTGACCGAGGGGTTCGTGCTCGGCCTGTACCGCTTCGACAAGCACCACACGAAGGCGAGCGACCGGCCGAGCGGCGCGGTGACCTCGATCACGCTGTGCGAGCCGGTGGCCTCCAAGGTCGCGGGTGCGCGCCGCGGCGCGGCGATGGGCACTGCGCTGGCCGAGGCGCAGAACCTGGCGCGCGACCTGGGCAATGAGCCGGCGAACCTGATGACGCCGTCGATCATGGCGGAGCGGGCGCAGGAGCTGGCAGCGGCAAGTGGCATTGAGTGCACGGTGATCGAGCGCGCCGAGGCCGAGCGGCTGGGGATGGGCTCGTACCTCTCGGTCGCGAATGGCTCGGTGCAGCCGCCGAAGTTCATCGTGCTGCGCTACCGCGGTGGTGGGCGCGGACGGCCGGTGGCGCTGATCGGGAAGGGGATCACGTTCGACACGGGCGGGATCTCGATCAAGCCGGCGCTGAACATGGACCGGATGAAGGGCGACATGACGGGCGCGGCGGGGGTGATCGCTTCGATGCAGGCGATCGCGGCGCTGCAGCCGGCGGTGAACGTGCTGGCGATCGCGCCGTGCACGGAGAACATGCCGTCGGGCAGCGCGACGAAGCCGGGCGACGTGGTGTACGCGATGGACGGTCAGTCGATCGAGGTACTGAACACGGACGCCGAGGGGCGGCTGGTGCTGGCCGATGGGATTGGCTACGCGCGCTCCGAGAACGCAGCGGCGATCGTGGATGTGGCGACGCTGACGGGCGCGATGGGCGTGGCGCTGGGCGGCGTGCGGATGGGGTCGTTCACGAACAACGATCGGCTGCATGCGGAAGTCGAGCGCGCAGCGGACACGGCGGGCGAACGGCTGTGGCGGATGCCGATGGACCGCGAGTACTTCGACCTGATCAAGTCAGATGTGGCGGACGTGAAGAACACGGGCGGCGCGCCGGCGGGCTCGATCACGGCCGCGAAGTTCCTGGAGCTGTTCGCGCATGACACGCCGTGGGTGCACCTGGATATCGCCGCGATCATGGACGCGACGTCGGACAGCGGCGCGATGGTGAAGGGGAACACGGGGCGTCCGGTGCGGACCCTCGTGCACTGGGTGCTCAACCGTGCGGGTGTGCGGAGTTAGCTGAGTACTGTTGCGTCATCGGTGATGCCAACTCGTATCTCGCTTGAATGCGAGCGAACAAGCTCACGAAAGCGTGCACAGGAATCGGGCACGCGGCGTAACGGCCATCAACTATGCGCGAGCGGCCTCACCGGTTGGTACTGCCTGCTGATTGAATTGGGAGTCGGTCTCAACGGGTTCCCCGTCTACTTGCTCGATGATGAGCTGGCAGATCGAGATTCCTCGTTTGAGAATCAATGGCACTTTCGCGAGGCAGATCATCTCCAGCACGATCGGGCGCGGTCCAAAGGCATTGTGAATTGTTGGGGCAGTGAAATGAATCAAGAGGCCCAAACGCGCTAGGGAACTCTTTCCTTCCACGCGCGCTGAGAGCACTGGACGCCCAACAGCTGCCCCTTCGAAATCCTTGGGGTGCTTGAGGTGAACAGTCTCCAGCGTCTGCGAAAGAATAAAGTTTGAACCGCCCCGGGAATGTTGGAGGCTCCGATCCTTGAGAGGATGGAGCGATGACACGACCAGGTCGATACCCAGCAGAGATACGAGAGCGGGCTGTGCGGCTCGTGCGCGAGCACGAAGGCGAGTACCCGTCGCAGTGGGCAGCGATCACCTCGATCGCGACGAAGTGCGGGATGACGCCGGAGACCCTGCGTAAGTGGGTCCGCATGACCGAGGTCGATTCGGGTCAGCGGCCGGGGCTCACCACCGAAGAGCGTGAGCGACTGCAAGCCTTGGAGCGCGAGAACCGCGAGCTCCGGCGCGCGAACGATATTCTTCGCGCTGCTTCGGCTTTTTTCGCGCGGGAGCTCGACCCGCGACTACCACGATGAGCCGCTTCATCGAGACGCACCGGGAACGCTTTGGGGTCGAGCCGATCTGCCGGGAACTGCAGGTCGCCCCATCGACGTACTACGCCGCGCGGTGTCGGCCGCCGTCTGCCCGGCAGGTCCGCGATGACGCGCTCACGGTGAAGTTGCGGCACGTCCACGCGGAGCACTTCGGGGTGTACGGCGCGCGCAAGCTCTGGCACCAGCTCCGTCGCGAGGGTGTCCCGACGGCGCGCTGCACCGTGGAACGCCTGATGAAGCAGGTCGGCCTCGTGGGCGCAGTACGCGGGAAGCCGAAGCGCACCACGATCGCCGACGAGACCGCGGCGCGGCCAGCGGACCTCGTGCAGCGGCACTTCGAGGCGCCAACGCCGAACCGGCTGTGGGTGGCCGACCTCACCTACGTTCGTACTTGGTCGGGCTTCATGTACGTCGCCTTCATCACCGATGTCTACTCGCGTGCCATCGTCGGCTGGCAGGTGTCGCGCTCGCTGCGCTCAGACCTGGCACTCGACGCGCTGGAGCAGGCGCTCTGGTCTCGCGAAGGTCCGTTCGATGGGCTAGTCCATCACTCGGATCGCGGCGTCCAATATCTGTCGATCCGGTACACCGAACGGCTGGCGGAGGCCGGGGTGGGCAGCCGTGGCGACTCGTACGACAACGCGATGGCAGAGTCGGTGAATGGGCTCTACAAGACCGAACTTGTCCGCAAGCAGGGGCCGTGGCGTGGGCTGGAGGATCTCGAGTTCGCCACCCTGAAATGGGTCGACTGGTACAACCACCAGCGACTCTTCAGCGCCCTCGGCTACGTCCCGCCCGCCGAGTACGAGGCCAACCACTACCCTGAGCGCGTCCTGGCAGAGGCCGGGACTCAATAGCCTGAGTCTCCATCAAACCCGGGGCGGTTCAGTCCATCGTATCGGATGCGACTGGTGACGAAGGGCGTCCACACCGGGTTCAGCAGCACCGATTCAACCATGTCGCGGTTGATGCCCTGTTCGGCCATTCGGTCGAGTGAATGACCGCTGAACCGCAAATCCACGGCTAAGTCTGTCCGACTAGCAGCTGGCGAGGAGGTCAACGACGCGGTCGAGGATGCGGCCGGCGACCTCGTACTTGGTCATGAGGGGGAGGTCTTCGCGGCCACCTTTGGCGTCGAGGATGGTGACGCGGTTGTCGTCCACGCCGAAGCCGGCGTCGGTGGCGGAGACATCGTTGGCGACGATGAGCGCCGCGCCCTTGGCCTGGAGCTTCTTCGTCGCGTTCTGGATGAGGTCGTTCGTTTCGGCGGCGAAGACGACCTTCACGAAGTCGCCCGTGACCTCTTTACTGATGTCGGGGTTCTCGATGAGCTCGACGGTGAGCTGGTCGCCCATGTCGGCTTTCTTGAGCTTGCGGTCGGCCGGGCTCGAGGGGCGGTAGTCGGCGACAGCGGCGGCCATGATCACGGTGTCGGCGGTCTTGGCGGCACCGCGAACGGCCTCCAGCATCTCGAGGGCGGAGGCGACCTTCACGGCGCGCACGCCGCCGGGAGTAGCGAGGCCCGCGGTGGTGATGAGGGTGACCTCGGCGCCACGGTCGCGGGCGGCCTCGGCGATGGCGTAGCCCTGCTTGCCGCTGCTGTGGTTGCTGAGGAAGCGGACCGGGTCGATCTCCTCGCGGGTGCCGCCAGCGGTGACGACGACCTTGAGGCCGCTCATGTTGCCGTGCTCTTTGCCGAGTCGGGCACGGACGAGGTCCACGATCGCCTCGGGCTCCATGAGACGGCCAGCGCCGCTGCGGCCGGAGGCGAGGTGACCCGAGACCGGGCCGAGGAACTGCACGCCTCGATGCTCGAGGGTGGTCTTGTTGGCCTGGGTGGCGGCGTTGTCCCACATCTGGCTGTCCATGGCGGGGGCGACGAGCACCGGCGCCGCAGTCGCCAGCGCGGCGAGCGAGACAAAGTCATCGGCGAGGCCATGGGCCAGGCGAGCGAGCGTGCTGGCGGTGGCCGGGGCGATCAGCATTAGGTCAGCGCGACGGGCGAGCTCGATGTGCGCTTCACCGGCGACGGTGTGGCGGTAGACGTCCACGTAGGGGTCGCGGCCAGTGAGGGCGCGGAAGGTGAGCGGGGTAATGAACTCGACGGCGGCCTTCGTCATGGCGACATCGACGTGGGCGCCGGCCTGGACGAGTCGCGAGACGATCTCGGCGGCCTTGTAGGCGGCGATCGAGCCGCTTACGCCAACGACGATGTGCTTGCTGTCCAAAACGCCACTCACCGATTGGCCTCGTAGACCATGCGGAGGCCGTCGAGGTTCAGGTTCGGCTCCACGGCATCGATGATGCTCAGCTCAGGGAGCAGAAGCGCCGCATAGCCGCCGGTGGCGATGACCGTCGCGTCATCGCCTACCTCCGCCTTGAAGCGGCGAATCATGCCCGTGACCATCTCGGAATAGCCGTAGAAGAGCCCGGACTGCACGGCGGCAACGGTGTTCTTGCCGATCAGGGCCTCGGGCCGCTCGATGCTGACGCGGCGGAGCATGGCGGCGCGCTGGAAGAGGGCCTGGGAAGCGATGCCGATGCCGGGGGCGATGGCGCCACCGATGTAATCGCCCTCGCGCGAGACGGCGTCAAAGACCATGGCCGTACCGAGGTCGACGATGATCAGCGGCGGCGTGTACTTCGCGAGGGCGGCCACGGCGTGGAGGATGCGGTCGGCACCGACCTCGCGCGGATTGTCGTAGCGGACTCGAACGCCGGTTTTGACACCGGTGCCGACAACCAGCGGCTCGACCTTGAAGTACTCGCGGCAAACCTCGACGAAGGTCGTGATCAGCGGCGGGACGGTCGAGGAGAGGGCGGCGGCGCTAATGTCATCGACAGCGACGCCGCGGGAGTTGAGCAGATTGACGAGGAGCACGCCGTACTCGTCCGGCAGGTTTTCCTGGTCGGTAGCGACTCTCAGCGTCGCGTAGAGGTTCTCGCCCTCGTAGACGCCGATCGCGACGCTGGTGTTGCCGATGTCGATGGCGAGGAGCAGTCCGGATGGCATGGCAGCCTCGCTACATCCGACCGCGCACCCCGTCGAGGTTTGGGGGGCGTGAACGGGCCGTAATTATGGCACAGGCTCATCAATCCGCGTGCGTTTATTACGTTTCCCAGAAAATCGAAGCGCACTCCACATAAGCGCCTTGATCGGCTTTTCAACGCGATGCTATCTTCCGGCTCGGTTCGCGAGCAGGTCGCTTTGCGGCAATGGCCTGCCGGCGCGAACTTTTCGACAAGCATTGTCTGACACCCACAGGGGATTCGTCGCATTCGTTGGCATGCCCTCGCGGTATCCACACCGGTTGAACGGTTGTGGACAACCTCGTGTGGGGTTTATGCCACTGTCTCGACGGTCCCTGCTTCGGTGTCGCCGGAGGTTGCCTGTTGCGCCCTGATTCCACGCACGGCGACCTAACTCGTGACGCAGCAGAGCTGTGGCAGCAGGCGTTGCGCCATCTCGCTCAGCACGTCTCCCAGGCCAACTACGAAAGCTGGCTCGAGGGCACGGAGGGGCTGCGGCTCCACGACCACGCGCTGGTACTCGGCACCAAGTCTGAATTCGTCACGGAATGGCTCCAGAAGCGGATGCGCCCACTGATCGTGCGCACGCTGACGGAGCTGGCCGGCGAGCCCCTCGATATTCGGTTCGAGCCGCTGCGGCCCGAGCTGGCACTGGGTGGGACGGCCGTGCTGCAGGGCGTGGGCGGCGTGGCGCCGATTGGCGACGAGATCCCGCGACCGCGCCTGCGTGAGCGCTACACGTTCGAGTCGTTCATCGTCGGTCCTGCGAACCGCCTCGCGTTTGCGGCGGCAGAGGGCGTGGCTGCGGCACCGGGTCGCCTGTACAACCCGCTGTTCCTCTACGGGGCGGCCGGGCTGGGCAAGACGCACCTGCTGCAGGCAATCGGCCACCGGACGATGGATGCAGGCCTGAAGGTCGCGTACCTCAGTGCCGAGCAGTTCACGAACCAGCTCGTGACCGCGATTGGTCAGCGACGGCAGGAAGAGTTCCGCCAGCGCTACCGCTCAGCGGACGTGCTGCTGATCGACGACATCCAGTTCGTGGCGGGCAAAGAGGGCACGCAGGAAGAGTTCTTCCATACCTTCAATGACCTCTACGAGAACGGTCGCCAGATCGTCATCAGCTCTGACAAGGGCCCCGCGCTGATCCAGCACCTTGAGGAGCGCCTGCGGACGCGATTCGAGTGGGGGATGATCGCCGACATCCAGGCCCCGGACATGGAGACTCGCGTCGCGATCCTCCGTGCGAAGGCGGCCGAGGCGAACTCGCGCGTGCCAGACGAAGTGCTGCATGTGATCGCGGCTCGCTACACCAACAACATTCGCGAGCTCGAGGGCTCGCTGACGCGCATCCTGGCGTACGCACGGCTCACTGGTGAGCCGCTGACGCCTGAGCTGGTGCATTCCGCGCTTGCCTCGTTGCAGCCGGAGGAGCCGCGGCTGCCGCCGTCTCCTGACCTGATCATGGACGTGGTGTGCCGCTACTTCGGCCTCGACCGCATCGCGCTGCTCTCGAAGTCGCGCGAGAAGCGGGTGGCGTATCCGCGCCAGCTGGCGATGTACCTGATGCGCGAGCTCGCTCAGCGGTCGCTGGTCGAGATCGGCAACTCGCTCGGCGGTCGTGACCACTCCACGGTGCACCACGGCTGGCGCAAGATGGAGCGCAGCATGGTGGTGGACCCGGAGACGAAGCGTGACGTCGCTTCGCTGCGTGAGCTAATCGAGCGCTCGCGGCAGGTCGCCTAACCAGCGTTCCGCTGGACCTACTCGTTCTACTCGGCTTCTGATTCGCGCCCTCGCTGAGGGCGCGAGTGGTTTCTAGGCTCCTAGTTTATAGGCCTAAGCAATTGATCTATAACGTGGGCATTAGGGCTCAAAAGTCGGGCACAACTGTGGGAAACGCGTGGATGATGTGCACGAACGAAATCGTCTGCGGGCCGACTCGGATCAACCATGTCGACTGATGAGCAATTCATTGGTGATCTGCAGTGGTCTATCAACAGGTGATGCGTAGGGCGATCGCTGCTGTCACACTGCGATCACCGGTTTTCAACGCCGTCAACGCCTCTACTACTACTACTACAGACACCCGGTTCAAGCCGAACCTCGAAGGACAATCTCAAATCACACATCCCAATTCCTTTGAGAAGTCCCAATGATCGACCGGGTCGTCGTCGCAGTCGCAGGCGGTAACGGTGGGGATGGAGCGGTGTCATTTCGCCGCGAGCGCTTCGTGCCGTTCGGTGGACCGGACGGCGGCGATGGCGGCCGCGGTGGTGATGTGGTGATCACGGCGACGCGTCGTGTCTCGACGCTGGGCGACCTGCGGGAAGACCTCGTGTATGGCGGCGTGAACGGCGGCAAGGGCGGGCCAAAGCTGATGCACGGTGGTCGCGGCGACCAGTGCGACATCATCGTGCCGGTGGGCACGCTCATCTATGACGCCGAGCAGGAGGACCAGCCGCTGGTCGCAGACCTCGCGACGGACGGGGCGCGGATTGTGATCGCACGTGGCGGTCGTGGTGGGTCGGGCAACAAGCGGTTCGCGACCCCGACTCGCAAGACACCTCGATTCGCTCAGCGCGGGGCGCCGGGCGTGAAGATGCGTTTGATCCTCGACCTGAAGCTGCTCGCGGACGTGGGGCTGGTTGGGCTGCCGAACGCCGGCAAGTCGACGATGCTCACGGCCTGGTCGGCGGCGCGGCCGAAGATCGCGGACTACCCATTCACGACGCTGGAGCCCGAGCTGGGCGTGGTGAGCGTGGGCTACGACCGCTTCGTGGCGGCAGACATGCCGGGGCTGATCGAGGGCGCGAGCGATGGCGTGGGACTCGGTCACGAGTTCCTGCAGCACATCGAGCGGACTCGGGTGCTGGTGCATGTGCTCGATATGACCAGTGAGTCGGCGCTCGATGACTACCGGTTGATCAACGCAGAGCTCGAGGCGTTCGGTCGCGGGCTGGCGGAGAAGCCGCAGCTGCTGGCGCTGAACAAAGTCGATGACGCGGTGGCAGAGATCCAGATCGAGGAACTGCGCCCGCAGATCGAGGCGCTGGGCGTGCCGTGGTTCGTGACCTCGGCGGCGACGCGGACGGGGACGGATGCGCTGGCACGGGCGGCGTTCGCAGCGCTCCAGGAGGAGCGGTCGCGTGAGGTGGCTCAGGCAGAGCAGGTGGTACCAGTGCTCCACCCGGAGCCTAAACGGCGGCGTGTGGAGGCTGAGCGCGACGCTACGGGCCATGCGGTGGTGCGTGGACAGACCGCGGAGTGGCTGGCCGTCACGTTCGACACGGACGACTACGATTCACGGCACGAGTTGCTGGACCGCCTCAAGCGGCTCGGGGTCGGCCGCGCGCTGCAGCGGGTGAAGGTGCAGCCGGGCGAGCGGGTGCGCATCGGCACCGTCGAGGTGGAGTGGGAGTAGCGCGGTACTGTTTCGAGCTCGACCTCCGGTCGAAGGACAGGCGACAGTGACTCGCACGGGCGTCCTGGGCGGCACATTCGATCCACCGCACCTCGCACACCTGGTGCTGGCGGCAGCGGCGCGTGAGGCGCTGGACCTCGATCGCGTGCTGTTCGTGCCGGCCGGCGAGCCGTGGCGGAAGGCCGACCGCGAGGTGACGCCTGCGAAGCTGCGCTTTGAGATGACCGTGGCTGCAGTGGAGCCTTACGAGTGGGCTGAGGTGTCGCGGATCGAACTCGATCGTGACGGGCCGTCGTATGCGGCGGAGACGATGGCCGCGCTGGCGGCGGACGGCGAGCAGTGGTGGTTCATCCTCGGTACTGACGCGCTGGCAGATCTGCCGGCGTGGCATGAGCCGTTGGCGCTGATCGCCTCGGCACGGCTGGCGGTGGCGGTGCGGCCGCCCGCGGAGTTCGTAGTGCCTGCGGAGACGGTGGCGGCGCTGCCGGGGATCGAGGCGCGGATCGACGCGGTGCCGATGGTCGCACTCGACATCTCATCTACGGATGTGCGGAACCGGATTCGCTCGGGCGAGTCGACGGACGTACTCGTGCCTGAGGGCGTACGGGCGGTTATCGATCGTGCCGGGCTGTATCGCTGACCGGAACCATTTTTTGGCGGTCATCCGCAGGCGCTGGTAAATTCTTTACATATTCCAGAGCGGAGTGCGTATCCTGTGGAGGCACTTAGACCCTGTAGTCCCTCTCGACTTTGATTTTGAGATGCGGCGGCCTACTCCTACGAGAGGCCGTCGCTTTGTCTTTCCTCACCCTCGATCCGATATTGGTCTTCGCCGCCGGTGGCGTGCTGTTCTTCGCCACGGTGGTTGCGGTCAGCATCTTCGCGACCAAGCGTCCCGAGCGCTCTGACGACAACTCTTAGCTCGCCAGGTCGGTGACTTCTTCTTCGGCGGCGCCGGAGCGCTGGGTGGCCTGTGCATGCGTGGCGCCGCTGGCGCGCTCGGTGCGGTAGCGGGCGCGGCGCTCCTCGAGTTGGCGGGCTTCGCCTCGGCGGATGGCGCGGAAGCTGAAGATGATGATCGCTGTGGGGCCGATGATCAGCGCGATGCCGGCCAACCAGTTCTCAAGGGGCAATGTTGCTCGCCTCTCCGCCTGACTCGTGCGGGTCGTTGTCGGGGCCATGCCAGCCCTCGGGCGCCTTGCCGATGAAGATCGAGGCGCGGGGGATGGGTGGCAGGACGAAGGGGCGGAGGTTGGCGTCGCGGACCAGCTCGTAACCGTTGGCGGTGGCGCGCTGCTTGAGCTCGTTGGTGCCTCGGAGGTGCAGGTCGTGGACGCCGGTGGAGAGCACGAAGCGGTTCCAGCGGTCGAGGCGCTCGTCGCCGGTGGGGGCGAAGTCCCAGATGACGGCGAGTCCGCCGCCGACGAGCACGCGGCGCACCTCCAGCAGGAAGGTGTCGAGCTCGGCGTCGGTGAGGTGCTTCACGAGGTGGCCGCAGGTGACGAAGTCGAAGGACTCGTCGCGGAACGGCAGCGTAGTGGCGGTGCCCTGGGCGAGCGCGGCGATGTGCTCCGCGCCGCGCTGGTCGTCTCGAGCGAGGCGCAGGAGCTCGCGCGAGCCGTCGAGGCCGACGGGGGCGCGGTCGAAGCCGACTCGTGAGTCGATGAAACGGAGCAGTGCGCCGCGGCCGGAGCCGATGTCGAGCCAGCGATGACGCGGCTGCATCATCAGGTGCTGGTGGAGCTTCATGAGGGGCGTGTTGACGGCCCACTGGCCGGTGGCGCCCATCATCCAGCGGAAGGCGATCGCGGTCGGCGAGGGGCTGGCGAGCCAGCGGTCGTACTCGGCGAGTCGTTCGCGGTCGGTCATGTGTGGATCGTGACACGGGTTGGCGGGTTGCGCCAATTACAGGCGCCGCGGGCGATGCGGACTCGGAACGTCGGCTGCTCTGTGTCAGGTTCGGAGTTGCTTGCTGTCGCTGATGGCAGTCGGGCCTCGGCCTTGATTCCGCATCGCCAGCACGGTTCCCGCCGCACCGAGAGCGAGGACCGCCCAAACATCGGCGATGTAGATCGCTGATGCGACTCCCGGGTGGAAGGCACTGCCGAACTTGAGGACGAGGAGCAGCTGGATTACCCCGAGCAGGGCTGCGGCTCGCACTGTCACGCTAATGCGCTCCCAAGCGTTCTCCCAACCGGCCTGCACGATCACGAATCCCAGTCCAAGGAGCCATGCGGCGATCGCCCTCGCATCGATGGTGCTGAGTGCCCATGGCCAGAATCGCTGGGCCAGCGATGGATCGATGAAGCACACCACGCCAGTGGCTCCGAGCTGGATGCCGAGCGCGAACAGCGCGATCCGGAACAGCGCAGGTATCCGCGATTGCCGCGGTGTGATCGTGCAACGAATCTGCGAGAGCCAGGCGGCGATGAGTAGGAATGGGTCGACGGCGTAGACGAGCAGCCAGACGTACGTGACCAGCCGAGCGATCAGGCTCGCCTCGAGGTGCAGGTCGTGCACGTGCATGACTGACAGCGCGAGTGTGGCGAGGACGAAGAGCAATACGCCGATCACGCCGCCGCGCGATTCCGACCATCGTTGCTTGCGAGCGCTCAGCCCTGCGAGGAGCGCGGCCGTCCAGTAGAACGACCCGAGGAACACTGCCGTCGTCGGGTTGAGTACGGTCCACGCGAAGAAGCGTTCTGTGTGATTGCTGAAAGCCAGCAGATCCGTCCCGATCACGCTGACCAGCACCGCACCGAGGACGAAGACGAACCGCATTAGCGGGCGGAGCTCGTCTGGTCTGTTGGGTACCACCGCTCGCGCCTCGTCACGTTGCACGGGCCGTCTGATGCCGACGGTCCGGTGTGGTCGTCGATCTCGAACGTACTCGACGAGGCCAGTGCAGGACTCGAGGTACGCTGCGACGCATGACTTCGATCTGGGCAGAGAGCGTGGCGCGCAGTCTCGACGAGGCGTTGGGGTTGCTGGCTGCTGCGGTGCAGGACTGTTCGGATGTGCTGTGGGTGACGCCGATGTGGACGGTGCCG
Organism: Chloroflexota bacterium; assembly: GCA_003670735.1. Classification (GTDB taxonomy): domain Bacteria; phylum Chloroflexota; class Dehalococcoidia; order UBA2979; family UBA2979; genus RH-chloro-G1. The sequence goes on from QWQU01000019.1 coordinate 16,631, forward strand.
GATCCGGATGGCGTGGGCGTGCTGATGCAGCGGCACTCGATGCCGTGGGGTGTGGCGTGGCACGCGCTGGAGTGCGTGGACTACGACCTGACGGGCGAACTCGGCCCGTGGTCGCCGCCGGCGCCGTTTGCGGGGCATCCGCACTGGCGTGACCTCACGTTGCTGGATGTGGCCTGGTCACGCCTCGACGTGCTCGCGTACATCGAGCATTGCCGTGAGCGGGTGCGGGTTTCGGTGGCGGAGATGAGCGATGCGCAGGGCTCGACGTTGTTGCCGGTGGCGCATCGCTATGCGGGGCAGCCTCATGCGCGGGTGATCACGTCGTTAGTTGGTCACACCTCGGAGCATGCGGCGCAGATTCGTCAGTTCATTGCTGCGGCTGCAATCACGCCCGACAGCTAACTCGACGTTCGTTCGATCGCGATCGCATCGTACTAACGCATCACCAGGCGTTCGGGTCGCCGTCCTGCGAGAGGGTGAAGGTGAGGCGGACCTGGTGGGCGTTGGCCTCGGCCCAGTCGCACATGGCCGCTAGTTCGCGGAGGCGTGGGGCGAGGGTGTCGTAGCCGGAGAGCAGCGTTTGTAGCGCCTCGTCGGTTGTGTCGTCGGCGGCGGTGGCGACGGCGCGCGCGCTCGCGGCGAGTGGGGCCGGGTCCTGCCAGGCGTGGTCGAGGGCGAACTGGTCGTCTTCGTCTTCTACCTCGAGGTCGGCGTAGGTGAGCAGGGGGCGCAGGTCGACTTTGTGTTTGCGCTGCATCTGCATCGCGGCCTGGGCGAGCTCGTGCATGCCGCCGAGGCGGAGCGTGTAGGCCCAACTGATGAAGAAGAGGACGACTGTTGAGTCGCCCTCGAAGTTCACAGGACACGCCTCTTCGTCTGGTTCGGCCTGCTCACTGGGAGGGGCGAACTGGACGAGGAGGCGTGTCTGTTGTTGCGTCACTGCGTGTTCGTGTCTTGCCTCGTGCGAGGCGTTAGACGTCGAGGGTTGCGGTGAGGGCGTGGGTCATGATGAACGCCTTGCGCGGCGGGACCTCGTCGCCCATGAGCTTCGTGAAGAGGTCGTCGGCAGTCTCGGCGTCGTTGACGTGGACCTGCAACAGCACGCGGTTGGTTGGGTCCATCGTGGTGGTCCAGAGCTGGTCGGGGTTCATCTCGCCCAGACCCTTGTAGCGCTGCATGGTCTGGTTCTTGCGCTCCGTGGTGGCCAGGTACTGCTCGCGCTCCACGTCGGAGAAGAGCCATGTCACATTGCGACCCGACGTCATGCTGTAGAGCGGCGGCTGTGCGATGTACAGGTAGCCGGCGTCGATCAGCTCGGGCATGAAGCGGTAGAAGAACGTGAGCAGCAGGGTGCGGATGTGCGCACCGTCGACGTCGGCGTCGGTCATGATGATGACCTTGTGGTAGCGCAGCTTGGCGAGGTTGAAGTCCTCACCGAACGAGGTGCCAAGCGCGGTGATGAGGATGCGAATTTCCTCGTGCGCCAGCATCTTGTCGAGGCGTGCCTTCTCGACGTTGAGGATCTTGCCTCGGAGCGGAAGGATGGCCTGGGTGCGGCGGTCACGCGCGCTCTTGGCCGAACCACCGGCGGACTCGCCCTCGACGAGGTAGATCTCGCTGAGCGCGGGGTCGGACTCGGAGCAGTCGGCGAGCTTGCCGGGAAGCATGGAGCCTTCGAGGACGCCCTTGCGCTGGACGAGGTCGCGAGCCTTGCGGGCCGCCTCGCGCGCTCGTGATGCGGTGAGTGCCTTCTCGATGATGCGACGGCCAACGCTGGGGCTCTCGTCGAGGTACTGGCCGAGCGCCTGCGCGACGGCGGAGTCGACGATGCCCTTTACCTCGGGATTGCCGAGGCGGGTCTTGGTCTGACCTTCGAACTGCGGCTCGCCGAGCTTCACGCTGATCACGGCGGAGAGGCCCTCGCGGACGTCGTCACCGGTGAGGTTCGGGTCATCGTCCTTGAGGATCTTTGCGCGGCGTGCGTACTCGTTGAGTGCGCGCGTGAGGGCAGAGCGGAAGCCGGTCATGTGGCTGCCGCCGTCGATGGTGTTGATGCAGTTCGCGAACGAGTGCACTGACTCCGTGTAGGAGGCGTTGTACTGGAGGGCGACCTCGACGGAGATGCCGTCGCGTTCCACGGCGATCGAAATGGGGTCCGGGTGCAGCGGGGAGCGGCCACGGTTGATGTGGCGGACGAACGCCTCGATGCCGGAGTCGAAGTAGAAGTTCTTCTCGTTGCCATCGCCGCGCAGGTCGATGAACTGAATCCAGACACCCTTGGTGAGGTACGCCTGCTCGCGGAAGCGGGCAGCGACGGTGTCGAACTCGTAGTCGAGGGTCTCGAAGATGTCGGAGTCGGGCATCCAGCGGATGGTGGTGCCGCTCTCGGTGGTCTTCGCGCCGCGCACCTTCTCGATGTCGCCCTGGGCGGCACCGCGCTTGTAGGTCTGGCGGTAGAGCGCGCCGCCGAGCGAGATCTCGGCGTTGAGCTCGGTGGAGAGTGCGTTGACGACGGAGGCGCCAACGCCGTGGAGGCCGCCAGACACCTTGTACCCGCCACCGCCGAACTTGCCGCCGGCGTGGAGGACGGTGTGCACAACCTCGAGGGCGTCCTTGCCCGTCGAGTGGCGACCGACCGGGACGCCGCGGCCGTCA
>QWQU01000002.1 GCA_003670735.1 Chloroflexota bacterium
CCGCGCTGCTCGCCGGCCGCGCGTGGAACGAGGAGCGCGACGCGCACCGCCTCGCCACCCTGCGCGAGCACGGCGCGTCCGAAGAGCTGCTCGAGGTGCTCGCCGCCAGTGACCTGCGTCGAGGCTTCGCGTGGGAGCCCATCCCCGCCGGCGGCGTCCACCCGATCGACGACGGCACGCGCATCCCCCTCGCCAACGATGAGCAGCTGCGCGTGATCGCCGCGCCGGGACACACCCCAGGCAACCTCGTTGCACTCGCGGAGGGTTCGGGCGATCTCTACGCTGGCGACACGCTGCTCCCGCATCAGGTGCCGACCGCGGGCATGCACTTCGCAATCGCGGCTGATGGGAGCGTCGGCGAGCGCTGGCCCTCGCTGCCGCTCTTCGTGCGCTCTGTGCAGCGCGTGGGCGAGCTCGGCGCGAAGCGCACGCTGCAGGGCCATGGCACTCCCGGCTCGAATCCCGCGAGGCTAGCCGGACGCTTCATCCAGCACCATCAGCGCCGCGCCAACCGCTATCGCGCGCTGCTCACCGAGCGTCCCGACACCGCCTTCGGCCTCGCCGAGCGTGCGTTCCCGCACATCGGCCCACTGCAGCTCGCACAGGCGATGACCGAGATCATCGGCCACTTCGACCTGCTCGACCTCGACCACCAGATCGAGCGCGAGCTGCACGACGGCGTGATCACCGTCCGCCTCCTCACGTAGACCTCAAGGCTATCGAAGCAGCAGCGCAATCCCCGCGCCACCGAGCGCCGTGAGCACGACCACCAGCCACGGTGGCACACGCCAGATCTGCAGCAGCCCGAACGCCACCACCGCCAGCGCGAGATCGATCGCGCCTGTGACCGCGCTCGTGAAGATCGGCGTGTAGAGCGCCGCGGCGAGGATGCCCACGACCGCCGCGTTCACGCCACGGAGCACACCCTGGAACGCAACGTGGCGGCGAAACGCATCCCAGAACGGCAGCGCCCCCGTCACCATCAGGAACGACGGCGCGAACATCGCAATCAGCGCCACGAACCCGCCGACCACCCCATTCGGCGTTGGCATCTCAACCGCGCCGAGGTACGCCGAGAACGTGAACAGCGGCCCCGGCACTGCCTGTGCCGCGGCATATCCGGCGATGAACTGCTCCCCCGACACCCAGTCCGGCGGCACGACTTCGGCCTGCAACAGCGGCAGCACGACATGCCCACCACCGAACACGATCGAGCCAACACGGAAGAACGTGTCGACCAGCTCGAGCGTGTGCGATGCCACGAGCTGCCTCGTCACCGGCAGCGCCACGAGCAACCCCGCGAACATCACCCACGCACCGATCGCCACGCGACGTGAGATGCGCACACGCAGCGTCGTCACATCCAAGGGCTGCGCATCGCCCGCCAGCAGCCGCCAACCCACGAGCCCCGCAACCGCGATCACCCCGATCTGCACGAGCGCCGTCGGCGCCACCAGCACCGCAACCGCCGCAAGGACTGCCATGGTCGCTCTCGGACGATCCGGCGTCAGCGTGCGCGCCATGCCCCACACCGCCTGCGCGACCACGGCGACCGCCACGATCTTCAGCCCATGCAGCCAGCCTGCATCAGCCACATTCGTCGAACGCAGCTTCATCGCAAACACGATCAGCACGAGCGCCGACGGCAGCGTGAACCCAATCCACGCCATGAGACCGCCGAGGAAACCCGCACGGAGCATCCCGATCCCGATGCCCACCTGACTGCTCGCCGGACCCGGCAGGAACTGGCACAGCGCCACGAGGTCTGCGTACGACTGCTCGTCAATCCAGCGCCGCCGCTCGACGTACTCCGCCCGGAAGTACCCGAGGTGTGCAATCGGACCGCCAAACGACGTCAGCCCAAGCCGCAGTGCGACCCGCAAGACCTCAAACGGCGACCCTTGTGGGGTCGCCGTTTGCATCTCATCACCGACGAGCGGAGCGCTCATTGCTACTCCGCCGAGAGCACTCGATAGAGCGACGTCAGCCGCCGCGGCAGCTGCTCAATGTCATCGACCACCTCGTACCCCACGTCGGAGCACATGTCCTTCAGGTAGTCGTGACCTTCCTTGTCGACGGTGATCAGGAACGGCGTGATCCCAACGCGCTTCGCTTCGAGGAGTGCCTGGTGCGTGTCATGCACCGCGTACTCCTTCTCGGTGCGATCGCGCCCGTAGCCGTGATCCTGCGGTCGCCCGTCGGAGACGAGGATCAGGATCTTTGCCTTCGCGTCATACTTCTCCATCTTGGCGATCGTATGCCGGATCGCCGGGCCCATCCGCGTCGATCGCACCGGCTGCACTTTGTCGATGCGCTTGCGCACCTGGTCGCCAAACTGCTCAGCCAGGTCCTTGATCACGTGGAACTCCACGTTGTCGCGACCATAGCCCGAGAAGCCGTAGATGCCGTATGAGTCGCCGATCGCCTCGAGTGCCTCCGCGATCAGCACCAGCGACTCCTTCTCAAGGTCGATGATGCGCTTCGGCGCTTCCGAGATTTGCTTCGCGCGTCGCTCCGCCAGCCACTGGAAGTAGTTGCGCGGGTCGCCCTGGAAGCTGCCGTCGGTGCGGTCACCAGAGCGCGGCTTCTCCACCTCTTCATCCGTCGAGGCGGACATGTCCATCAAGAACGCGACGGCCACGTCCCGGTCGACCTTATTGCGCCGCCAGTACACCTGCGCGAGCGGCCCGACGCCGGCGCGCTTGTCCACGATGAACTCGATCGCGCGGTCGAGATCGATCTCCTCGCCGTCTTCGAGTCGCTTGATGCGACGGAACGTCTCTGGGCGCATTAGCTCGAACTGACGACGCGTCTCGACCACCAGCCCGTGGTGCTTCTGCAGCGTGTCCTGGTAGTAGTCGAGCGTGCCCTCCTCGCCGGTGCGCTCACCGACGCGGCACCAGCGCGGACGGTAGTCCGAGGCGCGGAAGTCCCACTCGTCGTAGTACGTCCACGTGATTTCCGGGCCCTTGTCGCTCGAGCCACCCTCGTCGCCGCCGCCCTCGCCGTCCGACTCCTCGCCGTTCTGGTCGCGCTGCTGCTTCGCCTTCGCGGCAGCCGCTGCTTCCTTCTCGAGGTTGCTCAGGAACTGGCCCATCGAGGCAGCCATGTCGCCCTCGGACGCATCGGGGAACCCGACCTCCGAGGACTTCGAGAGCGCGTCCATCACCTGGTCGCTCGACAGCGTCTCTCCCTCGCCGGCCTCTCCGCTCGCCTGGTCCCGCAGGCGCGACAGCAGCTGCACGAGCTCCGGCTTGAAGTCGCCACGGAACTCCGGCTGCGCCGGCACCTCGAACTCCTGCTCCTCGCTGTCTTCGGGCAGCTCGCGCTCGGACTGGCCCATCCCACCCGGCATCTGCGCCTGCTCGCCGAAGTCAGAGGGTGGCTCTTCCCAGTCTTCGTCGTTGTACGGGTTGCGAATGTTCGGCATCGAGACCGCGATGTCATACAGCGCGCCCGCAACCTCCGCCGAGTCCTGCACCGTCGCGTTCGGCTCCTCGACCACCGCGAGTGCGCCGAGCGCGGTGCCCATCGCTTCCATCAGATCCTTCGGCCAGCGGATCGCATCACGCCGACCCAACGAGGAGCGCAGCATGCTCTCCACGAACGCCGACCGGAGGCTCATCGAGCGCGCGTCGGGGCGTCGCTCCGCCTCGATCGACTGCAGGCGGTGCAGCCACGGCGTGATGCCGCGGTACTCGCGCGACACGGCCGCATCAACGCGCGTGTCCTCGACGACCGTGAACAGCGAGGCGATTAGGTCGCGCACCTCGAACAGGTCGAAGAAGCGTTCCATGTCGGTGATCGCGTCGCGCTCGCGCTGCGGCGCGTCGGGCAATCGTTCCGCGACGCTCGCCGGCGCGTACACACCATCGACGCCCCACTGGTAGTGGAACGAGCCGAACTCGATGCGCCCGGTCTGGTGCGTCGTGAAGACCTTGTACGACTGGAAGTTGGAGGGCTGCTCCGGAAACGATCCCACGAACGGCGGCAGGAAGATCGAGGTGCCTTCTGTCGTCGCCATCGATTGCTGGACCCAGCCGATCCCGCGGTCGACCAGCTCTTCCGTCGAGCGGATCGAGATCGTCGATCCGGTCAGCGCCTTCGCATACATACGCAGCAGCCCGTGAATGCTGCCGAGCTCGACACGCGCCGACAGCGACGCAAGCGTCCCTTCCGCACGAGTGGACTGCATTTTGAAGTACGCCTCGGCGCCTTCGATGTTGCCTTCGTCGAACAGCAGTCGCGCACCAGGCTCGACCCACTGCTCCAGCTGCTCCGAGGTGATGCGCGTCAGCACGAACGGCACCGAGCGCAGGAACGCCATCGCCGCCACCGGAGAGCGCCGCGCGAGGTACTGCGCGAGCCGCATCATCGTCTCGTGCTCGTTGACCGGGACGTCGCCCATCGCGGACGCAGTCTCGAGGAAGTGCGGGAAGCCCTGGCGCCCCGCGCTCTGCACGACCCGCGCCGCGAGCTGCAGGAACGCGCCGCGCTGCTCGCGCTCGATCCGCGAGACCAGTTCGGGGCCGCGCTCGAAGTACAGACGCGTGTCCGCCCACGAGGAGCGACTCAGCGCCGCCGCGAATTGCAGGAACGGCTCGCGGTCGTGGAAGTCGAGCTCCTCAAACAGCGCACCGGAAGCCTCGAGGCAGGTCGTCGCGAGCTGGTACGACCGCTCCGCGAGCACCACCAGCACATCAACCAGCTGATCGACCTGCGGCATCGAGAGGCCAGAGAAGATCTTTGGGCTCTCGTCGAAGAACAGCACCGTCAGCGCGATCGACTTCCAGTTGCCCTGGTGCAGGCGCTCGCCGGCCTGCGCCCACGAGTCGAGGTCGGTGCGAATGATCGTCTGCTGGGTGATGTTCTCGCCCTGGATGCCGATGTCGAAGTCGGGGTCGGCGGGCAGCGCCTGCACCACCGCCGGCGTCGCGCGCAGATACGCGGCTGCGACCAGCGGCGATTCCGTCGAGAGCCGTTCCGCCGACTCGCTCCAGCGCACGAGCAGGTCGAACGGGATCAGCCGCGATACCTCGGGGCTGGCGCGGAAGAACTCGACCGCCGCCTCCCAGGAGCGCAGCGACTGCGAGGCCAGCGCCGCGCCTCGCTCAGCCCACACCTCGAAGTCCTCGGGGGTGAGCATGCTCTCCAGCTCGCGCGCTGCCTCCAGGAACTCGTCACGCAGGCCGACGCCGTGTGACTGCAGCTCCGCGTCGTATCGATCCGCCAGGGTGTCTGCAACGCTCATCGCGGCGACTCCAACCCGTATGACCCGTAGGTCTCCATGATGCCATCCAGAGCCTGAGCACGCGCCGAAACGACAACGGGCCCGCCGATGGCGGACCCGTTGGGTGCGTTCCGCTGGTTCGCCCTACTCGGGGAAGATCGAGGTGACGACTTCCTCGATCGACTGCTGCACTTCGACGTCGTCCGTGAGGCCCCAGACGACCGCCACCTGGCAGGCGCGGCGCGGCGAGATGCCGTTGGCGATCAACTTGCCCGCGTACACGAGCAAACGAGTCGAGACACCTTCCGCGAGCCCGTGCTCGCGCAGGTTGCGCACCTTCTCCGCGAGCTTCGCCAGCTCCTCAGCCATGTCCGTCGAGCAGCCCGACTCAACCTGGATGATCTGCGCTTCCTGCTCGCGCGGCGGGTACTTGAACTCGATCGCGATGAAGCGCTGGCGGGTCGAGTGCTTCAGGTCCTTCAGCGCGGACTGATAGCCCGGGTTGTAGGACAGCACCAGCAGGAAGCCGGGAGCAGCCTCAAGCAGCTCACCGCGCTTGTCGATCGGCAACAGGCGGCGGTAGTCCGTCAGCGGGTGGATCAGGACGGTCGTGTCCTTGCGCGCCTCGACGATCTCGTCGAGGTAGCAGATCGCGCCGGTCTTCACCGCGCGCGTGATCGGACCATCGATCCACCGTGTCTCCTCGCCTTCGAGGAGGTAGCGGCCAACGAGGTCGGACGCCGTGAGGTCTTCGTGACATGCCACCGTGATCAGCGGCACGCCTTCGGTCGCCTTGTCACCCAGGTGGTTGTGCAGGCGCCACGACATGTACTCGACGAAACGAGTCTTGCCGCAGCCGGTCGGGCCCTTCAGCAGCACCGGCACGTTGTTCGCGTACGCGGTCTCGAAGAGCTCGATCTCGTCCGTGATCGGCAGGTAGTAGGGCTCGCTCGTCAGGCGGAAGTCTTCAACCGCCATCTGCTGGAACCGAGGTTCAGGAGTCGTCAACGTCCACCCGCCCGTCGAGCGGCGGTCTTCGTCGACTTCGCCGCGGTCTTCGCTGTCTTGCTCGCAACCTTCGAGGCGGGACGAGCCGGCTTCGAAGTCTTCGCTACGGTACCGCGCGAGGCGGTCGCCTTCTTGGCGACAGGCTTCGCTGCCGGCCGCGTTGCCGCGGCCTTCTTCGCTGCCGGCTTGGCAGCGGCCTTCGCCGCCGGGCGAGTCGCAGTCGCCTTCTTGGCGACCGGCTTCGCAGCAGCCTTGGCCGCCGGACGCGGCGCCGCGGCCTTCTTCGCTACGGGCTTCGCAGCAGCCTTCGCCACCGGTCGCGTTGCCGCGGCCTTCTTGGCGACGGGCTTCGCTGCCGGCTTGGCTGCCGGGCGCGCTGCAGTGGTCTTCTTCGCCGCGGGCTTGGCCGCCGGCTTCGCAGCGGGGCGCGTTGCCACGGCCTTCGCCGCAGGCTTGGCGGCCGGCTTCGATACCGGCTTGCTCGCGACCTTGGCCGCAGGCTTCGAGGCCACCTTCGCGGCGGGGCGTGCCGGGGCAGCGGCCTTGGCCGCCGGCTTCGCCGCTGCCTTCGAGGCAGGACGCGTCGGAGCAGCGGGCTTCGGTGCCGGCTTGGGCTTCGCCATCGACTCAGTACCGGTGCGCTTGAGCAGCTTCAGCCACTCCGCGTCGACCTTCTTCTGGAAGTCGTCGAGGCCGCCCGAGTTGTCGAGCTTCACGTACGCGTGCTCGGAACGCTCCTTGTTGGAGAGCTGCGAGTCGATACGAGCCTGTGCCTGGTCAGCAGTCAGACCGTTGCGAGCCACGATGCGGTCTCGCGCCACTTCGGGCTCGACCGTCACGACCCACACCTCGTCCACGAGGTCGAACCAGTTGGCCTCAACCAGCACCGCGGCCTCGAGCACGATGTGCACGTTCTTATCGCGGCGCTTGATCTCGTTGACCTCTTCGTGGGCCAAACGACGAATCTCTGGCCAGACGATGTTGGTCAGGCGCTCCATCTGGTCGGGACGGCCAAAGACCTTCCCGCCAAGGAGCTGCCGGTTAATCGTCCCGTCCGCGGCGACAATGTCGTGCCCGAACTCGTTGACGACGGCCTCGAAGCCCGGCGTACCCGGCTCGTAGACCCGGTGGCCGACGCGGTCAGCGTCGATGACAAGGGCGCCAGCCTCGCGCAGCCAGTTGGCTGCGGTCGACTTCCCAGAAGCAATACCGCCAGTAAGCCCAATAACAGTCATGTGAGCGTCTCCGCAATCCTGGCTTGGGGAAGGTCGGAAGCCTTGCGATTGTATTTGCGCGCCTGCGGCGACGCAATGTAATTGGGCGCACAAGCACATTCGAGCGCGAACCGCGCCGAATGTGTAGGACTGCGAGACTCACGCTCGAGGACGAATTGAGTCGATCGAGGTGCGGCGCCGCCAGAAGACGACGCCGCGATTCACTCGGCCACGGACTGAAGAAGCTGGGCGAAAAGCGGCGCGCCGCCTAGCGAGCCTGCTTCAGCGCCTCGATCAGGGCCGGCAGCACCAGCTTGTAGTCGCCGACGATGCCGAACTTCGCGGACTTGAAGATGTTCGCCTCGCGGTCCTTGTTGATCGCGACGATCGCCTTTGCGCCGCTGCAGCCAGCCATGTGCTGACTGGCGCCCGAGATGCCCACCGCCACGTACAGGTCCGGCGAGACCACCTTGCCGGTCAGGCCGACCTGCTGGCTCGGCGGGTACCACCCCAGGTCGCACGCGGCACGCGAGGAGCCCACAGCGGCTCGCTCGCTGCCAAACGCAGCGGCCAGCGCCTCCACCAGGCGGAAGCCCTCCGGGTCGCCCAGGCCGCGGCCACCGGAGACCACGATCGGCGCGTCTTGAATCTGCAGACCCTCGCTGGCGGACGCCTCGCGGCTCACCACGTCGGTACGGGCCTCGCCCGGGCCCGGCAGCTCCGAGGTCGCCCCCGTCGCCCCAGCGGTCGCGTCCAGCGCTTCCTGGGTCTTGGCGCGCACCGTGATCACGGCCAGAGCGGACGCGAACTCGTACGTCGCGAGCGCGTTGCCACCGTAGGCCGGGCGCGTCACCTGCAGCTTGCCCCCGACCATCTCGAGGCGAGAGCAGTCCATCGCCGCCGACGATCCGTTGCGGAACGCCAGCCGCGGACCGAGGTCACGGCCAACCATCGACTGCGCGATCAGCACCACCGTCGCCGAGGCCTGCGCGATAGCCGCCTCGGCCGCCGGCAGCCACTGGTCCGAGCGGAACACGTCATACGTCGCGTCGCCCGAGGTGAGCGCCTGCGTCGCACCGAACGTGAATGCCTCAGCGGCCGACGCCTGCGCGCCCGTGCCAAGCAGCGCGATCGCGACCGTGCCACCCTCGGCAATCCGCGACGCGGCGCCGAGCAGTTCCTTCGAGGTCGGAGCCAGTGCGCCGCCGACCATCTCGCCAATAACCAGGACGTTCTGTGCCACGAGCCCACTCCTACCTGCCGCGCGCCATCGCGGCGCACAGGCAACGTTATGTCGTTCTCAGTTAGATGATGCGCGCGTCGCGCAGCGCCTGCACCAGGCCCTGCGCCTGCTCCTCGGGAGTCTCGCCCTCGATGATCTGCACCGCGCCGCCCGACTGGGGTTGTGCGAGGCCGACGAGCTTGAGCTTGGAGCCAGCCGCGCCCACGCCCGACGCATCGAGGCCGAGGTCGCCCGTGCCCCACGTCGTCACGGTCTTCTTCGCTGCCTGCATGATCTGCTGCAGCTTCGGATAGCGCGGGTCGCCAAGCTCATTCGAGACGGTCACAACCGCCGGCAGCGGCTCCTTGACGGTCTCGAAGCCGTCGGTCAGCACGCGCTGGACGACCAGTGCGCTGCCGTCGAGCTGCACGTCCTTGGCCACGATCGCGCACGGCCAGCCCAGGTCCTCGGCAATCCCGAGGCCAACCTGGCCCATGTCCCAGTCCGCCGCCTGGCGGCCACAGAACACCGCGTCCACGTCACCGAGCTTGCGAATCGCAGCGGCGAGCACCTTCGCGGTGGTGTAGGAGTCGCCACCCTCGAACGCGTCGTCGTTCAGCAGCACGCCTTCGTCGGCGCCCATCGCGAGCACCTGCTTGATGGCCGCTTGCGCAGACTCCTTGCCCATCGAGATCACGGTGACCTTGGTGTCACCGGCGCTCTCCTTGAGCCGCAGCGCCGCTTCGGCAGCCTGCGCGTCGAACGGGCTCAGTACCGGCGAGATGCCGGCGGCGGGCACGACCGCATTCGAATCGATCTTGAACGCCGACGGCGGCGTCTCCGGGTCGGGGATCTGCTTGGCACAGATAACAAGATGCATCGGGACGTCCCTCCTCGGGACCTCGAGCGCGTGAGCGGCTCGTGCTAAGGGTATCTGAGATCGGTCAGCTGCGCGGCGCGGGCTCGCCGAAGACTGCCTTATCCAGCAGCTCGGCGATGTCGAACGCGCGCATCCGACCTTCTTCCTGCGGCTGCACCGCAGGTATTCCATCTTCGAACATCTGGATGCAGAAGGGACAGTTAGAAATAACGCTTGTCGCGCCGGTTTCCACAGCTTCCTCAGTGCGGACGTGATTCACGCGCCGCGCACCGACCTCTTCCTGCCACATGTTGCCGCCGCCCGCGCCACAGCACAGGCCCCGGCTCATGTTCCGCTTCATCTCTGTCACGTTCGTGCCCGGAATGAAGTCGAGGATCTGACGTGGCGCGTCGTACACCCCGTTGAGGCGTCCGAGGTAGCACGAGTCGTGGTACGTGACATCGCTCGCCACCGGGTGCGCCGCCTTGAGCTTGCCGCCCTGCAGCGCCTGCGCCAGGAACTCGGTGTGGTGCAGCACCTCGAAGTTGCCGTCGAACTGCGGGTACTCGTTCTTGAAGGTATTGAAGCAGTGCGGGCAGTTCGTGATCACGCGCTGCACGTTCTTCGACTTGAAGGTCTCGACGAGTTGCTGCGCGAGGATCTGGTACAGGTACTCGTTCCCGAGGCGGCGCGCCGGGTCGCCGTTGCACGTCTCTTCCTGGCCGAGCACACCGAATGACGTGCCGGCCTCACGCAGCAGCTTGAACACCGACTGCGTGACGGGCAGGTTCCGCTCCACGAGCGATCCGGAGCAGCCCACCCAGTACAGGTACTCCTGCGAGCCGTCGAAGATCGGCACGTCGCCGAGACCTTCCATCCACGTCGTGCGCGTGAACGTCGTGCCGCGCCACGGGTGACCGCGCTGCTCGAGGTTTTCGAGCGCTGCCTGCGCCGTCGCCGGCACACGCGCCTCGTCCATGACGAGGTAGCGGCGCATATCCACGATCGTCGGGACGTGCTCGATCATCACCGGGCATTCCTGCACGCAGGCGCCACAGGTGCGGCAGGCCCACAGCGTTTCGTCCTTGATCACCTCGCCGACCATCGCCAGCGGCGAGACGGCGCGCACGTCGTGACCTTCGTGTCCGGCCTTCTGAACCGCCGGCCCCACGTCCGCGAGGTGCAGCTTCAGATCCTGAATCAGGTGCATCGGCGACAGCGGTTGGCCGGCGATGTTCGCCGGGCAGACCGCGGTGCAGCGCCCACAGCGCACGCACGCGTCCAGCTCGAACAACTGCTTCCAGGTGAAGTCCTGGATCTGGCCGACACCAAAGACCTCACGCTCTTCGATGTTCTCGATCTTCGTGAGGCGGCCCGGTGAGTCGGTGCGCAGCAGGTACGCGTTGATCGGCGCGAAGAAGATGTGATCGAGCTTCGTGAACACGATCAGCCCGAGCCAACCCATCGCCGCCACGAGGTGGCCCCACCACACCCAGGTGTGCGCGGCCAGCAGCTGGTGCTCCTCGAACTTGAACATGTCGAGGCCGAGCGCGAGTCCGTACGAGGCGAACGACCACGGCGCCCAGTCCGGGTGCTGGTGCAGCTCGTCAGCCGTGATCCGCAGCGTCTCGAGCGCGAATCCGCTTAGCAGGATGACGCCGAGCCCCCAGATGATCAGGTGGTCTTCGAGGCGCTCAGCCCAGCGAATGCGGTGGAAGTCGTCGAAGTAGCGGCGGTACAGCGCCATCCCGACGCCAACCAGGCCAACCACACCGAACAGATCGCCGTAGAAGGAGAAGAAGAGGTAGTACGGCCCCTTCAGGAAGTGCAGTCCCAGGTCGTCGTCGATCGCGACCTGCGCCGTCACGAACGTCAGCACCACGATCGAGGAGAAGATGCACCAGTGCATGATCCCCGCGTAGCGATCGCGGCGGATCTTTTCCTGCGCCAGTCCCAGTCGTACGAAGTGTGTGAGGCGCTTGGTGATCTGCTCGCGCAGACCCGGCGTGGGCTGCCCGATCGCCCACAGCGTGGCGTGTCGGCCAATGCCGTAGACCATCAATCCGGTCAGCACCGAGAGCATGACGTACACAGCCCAGGGCTGCTGCACGTTGAAGAAGATCTCGCGAGTCGCTCCGGTGCGGTCGAGCTCGAACGCCGTGACCAGCCCGAAGACGGAGGCCCCCACGGCGGGGGCCCACCATCCACCAACCACTCGCGCGCGGGATGACGCCGGCCGTTCCGGCTGTGTGGTGTTCATCCCGCGCGCCAGTTACTTACGCCTGAGCCGTGGTCGGCTGACCGTAGTCCCGACGCAGGTCGGTCTTCAGGATCTTGCCGAGGTGGTTGCGGGGGAACTCGTTCACCCACTGGTAGAGCGCCGGCGCCTTGTAGGACGCGATGCGCGACTTCACGTAGGTGGTCAGCTCGTCCTCAGTCGGCTTGTTGGCCGGGTCGGCGGCCACGAGGATCGCCTTCACGACCTCGCCCCACTCGATGTCCGGCACGCCGATGATCGCCGCCTCGGCAATGCCGGGGTGGTCCTCAAGCACGTTCTCAATCTCACCGGCAGAGATGTTCTCGCCACCGCGGATGATCAGGTCCTTGAGGCGGCCGGTGATGAAGAGGTAGCCGTCCTCGTCGATCTTGCCGAGGTCACCGGTGTGCAGCCAGCCGTCCGAGATTGCCGCCGCGGTGTCGGCCTCGCGCTTCTGGTAGCCCTTCATGATCCGGTCGCCGGCGATGCAGATCTCGCCCTCTTCGCCCTGCGGCAGCTCGTGGCCGTCCACAGCGAGGATGCCGACCTTGATGTCCGGCATCACGCGACCGACCGAGCGGAGACGAGCGATCTTCTTCTCGTTCTCCTCGGGCGTGCCATCCAGGCGGTGGTCGTCCGGGCCGAGGTACGAAATCGTCGAGGTCGACTCAGTCTGGCCGAATGCGTTCATCAGGCCACACGTGAACACGTCGATCGCATGGCGCACCACCTCGAACGGCATCGGGGCCGCACCGTAGGTGATGAGCTGCAGCGAGGAGATGTCGTACTTCGCGAAGTCGTCGACTTCCATGATGCGCTTCAGCATCGTGGGCACGACCATCGAGTGCGTGACCTTTTCCTTCTCGACCATCTGCAGCCAGCCAGACGGGTCGAACGCCGGAAGAATCGTCAGCTGACGGCCCGACCAGATCGAGCCGAGCATCGTGGTCGCACC
The DNA here is from genome assembly GCA_003670735.1 of Chloroflexota bacterium. Classification (GTDB taxonomy): domain Bacteria; phylum Chloroflexota; class Dehalococcoidia; order UBA2979; family UBA2979; genus RH-chloro-G1. The sequence goes on from QWQU01000002.1 coordinate 12,746, forward strand.
GGCGATGTGGAACAGCGGCACGGAGACCAGCGTCACGTCCTGCACGGCCGACGGGTCAGCCGGCGACTGCGTGTTCACGACGTATGCCGTGAGCGCCTTGTGCGAGAGCTCTACACCCTTCGGCAGCGAGGTCGTGCCGGAGGTGTAGATCACGATCGCCGCGTCGTCGTCGTCCACATCGGTGAAGACCGGGATGTCCTCGCCCTTGCTGCGGAGCTGGTCGAACGTCTCAAGGCCGTCCGTCGCGAAGTCCAGCGTGAAGACGTGCTCGATCTTCGGCAGGTTCGCCTTGATCTCCTGGAGCAGCGGGTAGTAGCGCTCCGACACGAACAGCACGTTCACGTCGGAAGCGTCACACATGTACTGCAGCTCTTCCGGCTTCGCGCGGAAGTTCAGCGGTACGAAGGTCGCGCCGACCGCAGCCGTCGCGTAGTAGAGCTCGACGAACTTGGCGGAGTTCACCGCCATGATGCCGACGTTCTGACCCTTGCCGACGCCCATGCCCTGCAGCGCATTCGCCAGCTTGTTGGCGCGCGTCTGGAGCTCGGCGTACGTGACACGCTCGTCTGGGTCGACCAGCGCCGTGCGGTCCGGCACCGAGGCACCGGAGATCATCAAGATTTCAGCCGTGTTCACTCGCTGGTTTCCCCTCTGGCGGCTTTCGCCGTCTGCTCACTGCCTACCCTCGAGGGAACGCCAGCAGGCGTCCCTTGTCCTCTGCCTGCACGCGCACCGACTGGAGATGCAGGCCATCGCCTGCCAGCCCGTGCCCGTCAAGGTCATACATCGACCCGGTGCAACGGTCGAAGAAGCGCCCCCTCGGCATTCCACCCGACTCGTCACCGAGATCCGGGCGGAACGACACCAGGCACACTGCTCGACCGGGCGGATTATGCGGATCGACGTCCGAAAACGCTACGACCCCACCGTCCGAGCGCCGCACCACCAGCACACCGTCCGTACTCCGGTAGGTCACCGAGCCCGGCGCATAGAGCGACACGTTCCCGAGATCGACCGAGCCCGCGTTCTGCCGCATCAGCAGCGTCCCGATGGCCACGACGATGAGCGCCCCCAGCGCAAAGGCGGCAAACCCAATCAGGCAGCCCGGGCGTGTGCTCGGAAGGCCCGCATTCGGGTCGCGAGAGTCGGCAGCAGCAAGTCCGTCGGATGCGATGCGCGCCTACTCCCGTGGAAGCGGCCACATCATAATGAACGTCCGCCACGCTCGCTAGCCGATCGGTGTCTCAGTTTGCGTGAGCGGTATCCGCCGCCTACTTCGAGGGGGTCCGGGGCGTGGGGTGCCGGTCCCCGATCACCTCAACCTGAACGTGCTTCGAGCCGTCCGAGGCCGTCGACTGCATCACGATGAACGTCCGCAGCGACGAATCCGTGCCCGACAGCCCGTCCCCATCGGCCGCCCAGACAGCCCCCGAGCATGGATCGACATAGACCCCGGGCTGCTGACGCGGGTTCCGCGCAGCGCCTCGAGGGTCATCCGGGCGGTACTCGACCGTGCACCCGTTGGCCTTCACCACGCCGTCGAGCGCTCGCAGCTGGCCGTCTTCCATACCGATCAGATAGATGTTCGGCTCCGGGAAGGCGACAACCTTCCCAATCGTGAAGCTCGACTCCGGACCGGCGTCGAATAGCTGCGACTCGAATGTCTCCGGGAACAGCGTTCCCCAGATCACCCCGGCGACCCCAAACACCAGCGTCGCCGCCGCACCGAGCAGCACGAGGCGACCATTGGTCGGTCGGTACCACGGCAATCGCTGCGTCGGCTGCGTCATCGTCGCCATCCTCGCCTGCCCCTTACCCGCGCTCCGCTGCCGCCCGCACCGCGAGCCGGCGCTCCAGCGCGAGCCCATCAGCCAGCGGCAGCCCCGCGCCGTCCAAGACCGCGCGCTTCGTGGCACGCACCGCTGCCGGGTCCATCGAGGCGATCGCCTCGGCCCAGCCGCGTGCCGTGTCGATCAGATGGGAACGCGGCACGACCGCATGCACAAGCCCGATCCGTAATGCCTCGGCGGCATCGATCGGCTCTCCGCTCGTCGTCAGCCGCATCGCGTCACCTCGAGGCAGGTACGCGGCCGCGAGCTGCGTCCCGCCCGCCGAGGGGATGTAGCCAAGCTTCACCTCGGGCAGCGCGAACGTCGCGTCCTCGCTCGCCACCCGCAGGTCGCAGTACAACGACATCTCCATGCCCGCCCCGAATGCGAAGCCCTGGATCGCGGCGATGATCGGCACGTCCAGCGCCGCCATCACCCCCCACACGTCACGCTCGAGGCGCGCCCGGCGCGAGTCGATATACGACGGCGCGGTGCCGAACTCGGTGATATCGGCCCCAGCCGAGAACGCCCGCTCACCGGAGCCGTGAATCACGCACGCGCGAATCGAGGGGTCATCGCGCAGCAGGCACAGCTGTGCCCACAGCTCGTCGCGCATCGCCATGCTCACGGCATTGAGCCGCGTTGGGCGATGCAGCGTCAGCCAGAGCACGTCCCCCGAGCGCTCGGCGAGGATATACGGGGGACGGTCGTCGTTCATTGCCGAGCGACTAGACCCAGTCCGGCTTCACGATCTCGCGCGCCTCGCGGTTCTCGTGCGCCTGCGCGAGATCCGCGTTCGCCTTCTCGGTCAGCAGCTGCATATCGGCAGTGGCACGCATGCCGTCCTGCCGCCAGCGACGCAGCGCAGCCTTGTCGGTGCGCGACAGCCCCTTCAGCTCCGAGAGCGGCCCCACGACCGCGTCGAGCATCGCCTGCACTTCTTCGAGCGAGAATTCGACCTTCATTACCGGCCCTCCGTCTCGCTCACGTACAGCCCACCGCGCAGGCGGAGCCGGCGCTGCGTCTTCTCGTCGATGTGGTTCCCCAGTGCCTCGTTCAGCGACACCGTGAAGTCATCGAGCTCCTTCGTGCCGGGCGCGCGGTTGGTCCGCCACGCCTTGATCGCGGTCTGCGCCTCCGCCGACAGCTCGACGCCATCGAGAACGCTCCCCGTCATGCGCACCAGCAATGCGTGCGCCTCCTCCAGGTTCAACAGGACGTTCATGCGGCTTCCCCCCGTACCGTTTAACGACCAGTGAAGTGCGGCTCGCGCCGCTCTACGAACGCCTGCACGCCCTCGGCCCGGTCAGCCGTGGACTGCAGGATCACCGTCATATCGAGTTCCGCCCGCAGCCCCTGCTGCAGCGGCAGATCCGCGCCACGCGCAATCGCCTCTTTGGCGTAGCGCGTCGCGATCGGCCCCTTCACCGCGATCGCCTGCGCGATCGCGTGCGCTGCGGCCTCGTGCTCGCCTACAGGTACGACGCGCGAGACCAGTCCGATCCGCAGCGCCTCCTGTGCATCGACCTCGTCGCCTGTGAGCAGCATCCGCATCGCGTGCGCGCGCCCCACAGCGCGCGGCAGCCGCTGCGTCCCGCCACCCATCGCGACCAGCCCCAGTCCGGTCTCCGGCATCGCAAACGAGGCGTCCGAGGCGCAGACGCGCACGTCGCACGCCAGCGCCAGCTCAAGGCCAACCGAGTGCGCGCCACCCACCACCGCCGCGATCGTCGGCTGCGGCACCCCCGCCAGCGCCTCGAGCGCCGCGCCCGGCGCGGAGGCCCATGGCGTCGCCCCATCTGCGAGCATCGAGTCGTCCCAGCGCGAGGCGAATCCGTCCGCGCCATCGGTGCACGTCACCACCACCGCATAGACCTCGTCGATCGCGTCGTGCAGCGCCTCGCACTGCCCCGCGAGGGCGTCAAGGAACGCACGCGACACGCCGCCCTCGGGCACGGCCAGTCGCAGCGAAGCGATGTGCTCAGTGATGGTGATCAAGGTGTACGGGGCAGTCGGCACGCCAGACCTCGATGTGTCAGTCCCAACAGGCGGAAAGCGGCGGGATCGTAGGGGCGGCCCGCTCAGCCCGTCAAACCTCGCACCCCCTGCCCGCGATACGCTGCCGCCAGGAGATCGGGAGATCAGCGATGCAGTGGCACGAGGTATCTGAGCAGCCAGCCCGTGTGCGCGTGCGCGACTTCACCTTCGAGTTCGCCGGCCACACGATCCCCGGACGACTCTGGCTCCCGAGCGCGAACGCACCCGTCCCGCTGGTCCTGCTCGGCTACGGCAGCGGCGGCCACTCCCACGACGGCTCGCGCACCTGGCAGGCCGAGTGGTTCGCCACACACGGTGTCGCCGCCGCCTCGATCGACGTTCCCGGCCACGGACAACGAGCCGCCGAGGATGCCTCGCTCGACTACGGCCTCGTCGCTGACCAGATCGTCGCGGAGTGGACGCACGCCCTCGACCTCCTCGCCGCCCTGCCCGAACTCGACACCGCACGCGTCGCCTACCGCGGCCAGTCGATGGGCACGATGCTCGGCCTCTCCTTCGTCGCCCACGAACCGCGCGTCGTCGTCGCCTGCCTCGGCCTCGCCGACCTCAAGAACATCCCGGGCCGTTACAGCGGCATCGGCGACCGCCTGCGTCGCGACGCCCCGGACGTCTGCTGCCCCACCCTCTTCGTCATGAACTGGGACGACGAGCTCTGCGACCGCGACTCGTCGTTCGAGCTGTTCGGCCTGCTCGGCACTGCCGAGAAGGAGCTGCGCGCCTACCCCGGCAAGCACGGCGAGATCTCATCCGAGGCCACCGAGGCTGGCCTGCAGTTCCTGCTCGACCGGCTCCAGGCCGCATAACGCCGCTCGCTGGACGGCTCGCGCGCACGCTGCGACGATCGCCCCGGAGCACACCGCTCCCGGACTCGAGGAGCGACGCATGGACCTCGGACTCACCGGACGCTCGGTCATCGTCACCGGTGCCAGCCGTGGCATCGGCTACGCCATCGCCGAGGCCTTCGCCGCCGAGGGCGCGAACGTCACCATCGCCGCTCGCACCGAGGCTCCGCTGCTCGAGGCACGCGACCGCCTCACCGCCGCCTACCCGGGCGCCAAGATCCAGGCCGTCACCGGCGACACCACTAGCGCCGCCGACTGCGAGCGCCTCATCAACGCCGCCGTCGAGGCATACGGTGGCCTCGACGCCCTCGTGAACAACGCCGGCGGCAGTCAGCGTTCCGACGATTTCGACACGCGTTGGCAGGGCACCTTCGAAGCCAACGTGCGCAGCGTCGCGCGCCTCTCCGTGCTCGCCCGGCCGCACCTCGCACAGGCCACCAACGGCGGCTCGATCGTCAACATCGCCTCGATCTACGGTCGCGAGAGCGGTGGGGGCGTCGAGTACAACGCGATGAAGTCCGCTGAGATCGCGCTCTCGAAGTCCTTCGCGCTAGATTGGGCAAGCGAGGGCATTCGCGTGAACACCATCGCCCCGGGCTCGATCTCCTTCGAGGGCGGCGGCTGGTGGCGACGCACACAGGATGACCCCGACGCGATGCGCGAGTTCATCGACCGCAACATCGCCGCCGGACGCTTCGGCAAGCCGGAGGAGGTCGCCGCTGCGGTGGTCTTCCTCTCCTCGCCGCGCGCCTCGTGGATCGTCGGCGCGTCGCTCAACGTCGATGGCGGGCAGTCCCGCTCCAACATCTAGTCGTTCAGAGCCGTTCGAGGACTGCGATGCGTTTCAAGCGATCCGACCTGCCCGGCCTGCTCATCGCCACGGTCGTCCCGCCGCTGCTCTTCGTGCTCTTCCTGCAGTCCTTCGATGTCTATAGCCACCGAGGCACCCCGCTGCTCGGCTTCATGGCCACGAACTTCGCAATCGCGATCGGCATCCTCGCGATGTTCACGCGCTTCGTCCGCAACTGGGAGGTACCGATCGGCCTCTTCCTCATGCTGATCACGATGGTCGGGCTGATCATCTGGCTGCAGCGCCTCGGCTATGACGGCGGCGCCCTCTCGCTCTCGCTGAAGTGGCTCTCGATCCTCGACTTCCTCGCGCTCAACATCGCGCTCGGCTACCAGGTGCTCGTCCACGGCCTGCTGCCGGTGCTCGACCGCCGCGCCGCGCGTCGCACACAGTAAGAACGTGACCAACACCGAATGACCAACGAGGACAGCAGCACCCCGCGCATCGAGCGTGCCGCGCTCGGCATGCTCGCGATGTGGATGAGCGAGCGCTACTTCCGCACTTTCCGCGTCACCGACGACGCGGAGCGCGGCCCCTTCGACGCCATCCTCAACCAGCGTGATCTCCAGGTCGGCATCACCATTGGCCTCCTCTGGGAGGAAGCCACCGGCAACGATCCCTCAGGGCTCGAGGGCGTCGAGGCACTCGAGACCTCCGTCAGCGCCGACCTCGAGGCCGCCAACGATCGCGGCAGCTACGCACTGTGGCTGCCGCCGCGCGCTGGCGTGCCCGCGCAAGAGCCCGGTGCCTCCGACTTCCGCGTGCTCGTGCAACGAGGTGTGACTGGCCTCGGCCCCGGCGAGCGCCGCGAGGTACGCATCCCCGCACTGCTGCGCATCGCGAAGGTGGATGCCGGCGGCGCCTACTTCTCCGTCGTCGGGGGCATGTCGCAGGTCTGGACCGATCTCTCCGAAGGCGCACCCGGCGCGTTCCACCTCGACAGCAAGGACATCCACCGCCTGCCCGAGGAGCGCCCCGAGATCGACATCCTCGTCTCGCAGGTGCGCGACCGCGCCGCATTGCTCGAGGTGGGCGAGATGACCGCCGTCGACTCGCACGACTACTGGCTCGTCTCGCGCATGGGTGGCGAGCCGCGCGGCCTCACCGTCTTCGGTGCGCCGATCAGCTTCGACAGCGCCGATGCCGCCGCCGTCCGCCGTCTACTCCGAGCACACGTCGGGCGCGCCGAGGAGCAGCGTTACAACGGCACCTGCGACCTCACCGCGCTCGTGCTCGTCGGCTCCTACGCACACATCGAGGATGAGCGCGTCACTGCCGGCCTGCGCGGCATGAACCCTGCGCTCTACAGCGGCATCGACCTGATCGTGCTGGTGGCGGATGGCCAGGTACGGCAGGTGTTGCAGCCGCGATCGCTGCCGTGGGACGCCGGCGCTGCGCCGCCCCCACCGACCCCCATCTCGTAAGGATCGAGATCGCTCGCCCAGACTCGAACTCAGTCGCGAGGCTTGCGCACGACCCACGTCTGCGCCAGGTGGTCGTGCCACGTCCGCCGCTCGCGGTCGAACAGCGCCCACAAGAACCCGAGGAATACCGGCAGCTCGCTCGCCAGGGTGAACGCCGCACGAGTGAGCCCGCGTCGGATCCCCGGCGCCTTGCCCTCGGCATCCACGACGCGCAGCCCGAACAGCCACTTGCCGGGACTCCAGCCAACAACGCACCACGGCCAGCGCACCAGCACTTCGACGACATAGAGGATCGGCACATACGGCTGCATCGCGCGCTGCGTCTCCGCGAACACCGTCGCGATGTCCGCGTTGGGGTCGACGTTCACCGCGACCCCGAGCAGCGTCGCCACGAAGCCGAACACCATCGAGAGCACGAACTCATCGACCAGGAACGCCCCCACCCGCAGGTGCCACGGCGCAACGGTCAGTCCGAGGTCGGTCAGTGGGTTCGTCGGCCCCTCAGCCGCCAGCATTGTCGGCGGCGGGGTTCGCATTGGCGGCGCACCCAATGCGCCATCACCGAGCCACGACGGCCCGGAATATCCGAGTGGGGGCCGCACACGAGGCGCGGGCACAACAGGTGCGCTAGGTGCGTGCAATTCGCCGGCGTCACTCGTCACGCGTGCTCCGCAATCCACTCGGCAAGCCGCACCACGCGGCCCGTCTCGCTCACCGGCGACGCGAGCAACTCGACAGCGAGTCGCCCGAGTGCGCCCGCGCTCGCATCGTCGAGCGCTGCAACGAGCGTGCCGCCGACTTCGTCATTCGTCCACTCAGCCCGCCCCACGATCACCACATCGAGGCCAATCCCACGCGGCTGAAGCTCCTCTGCCAGTGAAGTGCCAAGGCTGATCGCCGCCGCGTGCGCCGCCGCATAGGCCGCCGCACCCGGCAACGATCGCTCGCCCGCTTCGTGTGTCACGAGCAGCACCCGGCCACCCTCGCCACGCCGGAACTCGTCCGCCGCCGCCCGCACCGCGAACAGATGCGCGTAGCAGTTGGAGACCATCACCGCCGCGAGGTCAGAGTCCGTCGTCGCGCCGAGTAGCGACGCATGAAAGCGGTCGGGCGCGCTCACGAGTAGATCGAGGCCGCCCAGCTCCTTCGTGACCTGTCGCGTCGAGACCTTCACGTTCTGCCCGAGCGTCACATCGAACGCGTACACCGCCGCGGTGCCGCCAGCAGCCTGCCGCTCGCGCGCGATCCGTCGAGCAGTGAGCACGCCCTCGTCCGCACGCATCGTCGCGAGGCCGAGCGCAGCACCCTCGGCGCCAATCGCTCGCGCGATCGCCGCGCCCGCAGGCGTCTCGCACCCGATCACGAGTGCGCGCTTGTCGTTGAATTGGTCAGTCATGACGTGCGACTCGCTATGCGAGCGCGAGCACCGTCGCCGCGAACAGCGCGACCTGCACCGCGACCGCCGCCGCCAGCAGCAGCGTCCCCGCCATGCGGTCCCACGCGTGCAGCACGACACCGAGGATCAAATTCACCACCAGCAAGATCGTCGCCGCACGTGGCAGCTCGAGGATCGCGTCGCGCCCCGTCACCGTCACCACGTTCGACTGCGTGCTCGGCGGCCAATTCAGCGTCAGCGCCTGCGGCAGCGACCCGTAACGGATCGCCACGTGAATCCACACGATCGCCAGCCCGATGATCGCCGCAGCCACGAGCACCGTCGCAACTCGGTCGGCGATCAGCGTCTGCAGCAGTCGCCCTGACCGCTCAACGCGATGCCCCACCGGCGCGGTCGCACCCAGATCCTGACGAACCTGCACTTCCTGCGCGAACGCGGAGGGATCCTCGACGCTGATCGCGTAGTTGCGTTCGCTCGTCATCACGTACAGCACGTGGTCCGCCGTCTGATGTGTCGAGTAGAACAGCACATCACCGATCCGCTCGACCTCGGCGCTGCCGACGTGGTGGCCCCACCACGACACGCCGTGCACACGCGGCACACCCACCGCCGAGCCGGGCACGAGTCGTTCGATGCTGTGCAGCGGCACGACCTGCCGAATCGGTCCCCAGGCAATCACCAGCCCGTTGCGGTCGAGCGCATACGACATCGTCGCGAGCGAGTACGTCCAGAACACGAACAGCACCGCCAGCGCGGTCGCCGCCACCGCCGCGGCATACGAGGCGAATGCGAGCGCCACGTTGTGCGTCCCGGAACCCGCGCTGAACAGCAGGAACGCCACGCCTCCCGCCCACAGCGAGAGCACGGTCCCGACAATCAGTCCAAGCACGCGGGGCGGCTGGTAGTACACGTAATCCCCTCGAAGTCACGAGGTCTGAGAAACGCCGTTGCGGAGGGAGCGCCGCGCTTCAATTGTCCCTCGCCACGCCCCTCGCGGCGAGCGCGGCTCACGCGCCACGAATAACAAGAACGGGGCCTCGCGGCCCCGTTCTTGTGAGATCCAAGTATCGAGTCAGCAGCGCGGCCAGGGGCACAACCCCGTACGCGCCCGCAACACGCTGGGCGAAGACCGCCCATGGCGGTTAGGCGCGGACAGCCGCGTCCTTGTAGACCGGCGTCAGCCACTCGCCGAAGCGCGGGACGCGACCCGTGATCGCGTCGAAATACGTCCGCTGCAGCTGCTGTGTGATCGGGCCCGGCTTGCCGTCCCCGACCGGCACACGGTCGACCGAGAGTACCGGCGTCACGTGGGCAGCAGTGCCCGTCATGAACAGCTCCTCGGCGATGTACAGCTCGGTGCGGTCGATCGTCCGCGCCTCGTACTCGTAGCCGAGCTCCTTCGCCACCGAGAGCACTGTCTCGAGGGTGATCCCCTCAAGCACGTTCTCCGCCGGCGGCGGCGTGATCAGCTTGCCACGACGAATCATCACGATGTTCTCGCCGGAGCCCTCGGAGACATGACCGTCCTGGTTGAGCAGGATCGCCTCGTCGAAACCGTTGAGCTGCGCCTCGGTCTTGGCCAGCGAGTTGTTCACGTACAACCCGGTCACCTTGGCTCGCGCCGGGATCATGTTGTCGTCCACACGACGCCACGACGACACACACGCCGTGATACCGGCGTCCGAGTCGATGTAAGCGCCCAGCGGGATCTCATAGAAGAGCAGGTCGTCCTTCACGTTGTGCACGCGAGGCCCTATCACGCTCTCCGACTTGTAGACGATCGGACGCAGGTACACGTCCTCGTGGTAATCGTTGCGGGTCGCGAGACCGGTCGCAATCTCCATGATCTCGTCGTCCGAGTACGCAATTTCCATGCGCAGGATCTTCGCGTTCTGGCGGAGACGACGGACGTGGTCGCGCAGCCGGAAGAGGTACAGCTCTCCCTGATCGCCGTTCCAGTTGCCGCGAATGCCCTCGAATACCGCCGTGCCGTAATTGAAGGCGTGGGTGGTAACCGGAATCTTGGCCTCTTCGAGCGGGACAAACTTGCCCTGGAAGAAGGCTGTCGGCGTGGGCATAGACCAGGCTCCTTAAGCCCCCGATGACGCTATGGGTTGCGGGGGTTCAGGCAGGATATGGTGCGCCCCAACGGCCCGGCAACCCGACAGCAACGTTCGAGCCACCCCGCGTGAGGCACCACACCAGGCGCCCGCACCAACCGCGCCACAGTGGCGCGTCCACCTACCGCCCCTCGAGGCAGCCCCGCACGCCGACGACCAACCGGCATGCGCCCGCCCCGCCTGTCCCTCTCAGCACCACTCGCCGACCAAAGCCGCCCGAGCAGCTCACCAATGTCCTTGGACACTCCCCCGCCGGCGAAAGCGAAGCCCTCCCACGACCGCAGCGCGAATCCGCTCCGAGCGGAGGCGAAGCCCACTCAAAACTGCCGGCAGGCGACGTTCCGAGCGACAAGGCGAACCACTTCCGAGCGGAACAGAGCCTTCCGAACGTCTGGCGAAGCCTGCCTCGCCCGCCGAAAGTCAGAACCGAGCAGAGTGAAGCCTTCCGAGCCGGTGATGCCGGGTCGAGCACGAGGCGAAGCCACTACCGAGCGGAGCAAGGCCGCCGGAGTGACGGGCTTCGCCCGTCGAGAGCAGGAGCGCGAGGGCGCAGCCCTCGCACAAGGGCGGGCGGGTGGGCGAAACACTGTCCGGGCGCGACAAGCGGCGCAGCCGCCCGCGCCCCGGCCTCGGCAACGCCGAGCCGTCCGGCAGCGACCACCGCACACCAAGACAAGCTCACGAACCGACAAGACCGAGACAAATCGCAGGGCGAAAGAGGCGAAGCCTCGCCTCTAGCCCTCGATGTTCCGCAGCAGCGTCGCCAGCTCGTCGTGCTCGGCGAGATAGGCGAGGTCACCCGGGGTGCGGCTATCGTCCGCCCGCGCGTTCGGGTCCGCACCTCGGTCGAGGAGGATCTGCACGATCTCCTCGTTCCCCATCACCGCCGCCAGGTGCAGCGGCGTATAGCCGTGCGACTCCACTGCGCCGATGTTGGCCCCGCGGTCGAGCAGCAACGTGACCGTCGAGGCATGCCGGCCACCGACCGCCGCATGCAGCGCGTCATGCTCGGCGTCGTTCCGAGAGATCGCCTCGAGATCAGCCCCGCGCTCGATCAGCAGCGCGCACGCCTCGGAGCGCCCGAACCAGGCCGAGCGGTGCAGCAGCGTGTAGCCATCGAGTGCAAACGAGGTGGCGAGCTGCGGCCGAGCATCGAGATACCAGCGCAGCGCCTCGACCTCGCCGAGCGCCGCCGCCTCGTCGGCCGTCGGCCGCGGGTGCAGGTCCAGCAAGATGTTCAGCGGGAAGTTTCGAGCTCGGTACATCGCCGTGAGAATCGGAGAATCGGCATCGCCGTCCACCCCGACGACCAGCGACGGATCACCAGCCAGGACGTCGCGGACAAAGTCCTCGTCGTCCTGCATGATCGCTTCGCGGAGTTCCTCAAGCGTGGCCATGCCGCGATGCTACCCGCGCGATAGGCGAGGGGCCAATCAGGCCGCGACCGCGATCGCCCCCATGAACCAGTTGATCTGGTTCTCGAACCCCTCGACCCCGCCCAGCGCGCGCACGATCTCACTGTCCTCGCCGTTGGGATCGAAGGTCACCGCCTCGGGCGTCTCGAGACCATCCCCGATCCCGAGCGACCACGACAACCGCCGGCTGTTCCAGATCAGCCAGGACAGCGTCCCCAGCGCCCCGTAGTGGTGGTCACTGATCGCCTCGACCAGGTCATCGCCAAGCCCCCACGCCTGCGCAACCTCGGCTCCGACCACCGTGTGCGTCGTCCCGAAGATCTGCTCCTCAGCCGCGCACGCATCCATACCCGATCGCACGAGCTGGACGACCTCCGCGTACTGCCCGGGAAAGGAGTGCGCCATCGCGATTCGCCCAATGTCATGCATCAGCCCGGCCGTGAAGCCCACCGTGCGGTGGTCGCCGCCGAACGCCGTCGTGTCCGCAAGCAGCGCGCACGCGATCAGGTGTCGCCAGAACTCGTCCATATCGATACCCACACGTCGCAGTTGCGAGGAGTTCCCGCTCACAATCGCACCCGCGATGATCCGCTTCGTGCGCTCCATCCCGATCCGGATCAGCGCCCGCTCCGCGACATCGATCCGCGCGATCGGCGACGAAGACGCCGAGTTCGCCGCGCGCAGAATCGCCCCCGTCAGCGCCGGATCGACCTCGATCACCGACGCCAGATCCTTGAACGTCGCATCCGCGCGAATCACGAGCCCAAATGCGCGCGCCTGTGTCCCAGGCAGCGGCGGCAGATCGAATACCTGTCCCATGGCGAGCTCCCGCCCACGTTCGTACCCATCGAGGCGGCTCCCCAGATCATCGTCAGCCCCCCGCAAGCTCCGTAGGCCGACTTATCCACGTCGCAGCTCCCGCATCACGAACGACCAGAGCAGCACGTTGGCGAGCAGCATCACGCCGGCCTGCACGACCGCGATCTCATGCACGCTCCCGTGCCATGCGCCAAGCACGATCGCCTGCACCACCGCCGCCACGACGAGCGGCACCGTCACTCGCCACCGTCCCAGCGCCACGAGGTATGACATCGCGAGATGGCTGAGCGCGTAGAGCAGCATCGCCACACCGAAGATCCACAAGTCCGGGGCCAGTACTGCGAACGACCGCCCATAGGTCAGCGTGATCACCGTCGTCGGCGCGACCACGTACACAGCCACGAGCCCGCCCGCGAGCACGACCGTGAATCCCAACGCTTCGAGCAGGTACCGCACCTTTGCCGGCACGCTCGTCGCGCCAGCGACCAGCGGCAACAGCGCCGTCCCTGCCGACGAGCCAATGAAGTACACAGCGCGTCCGAGAATCGACCCGGCACCGTAGATGCCGGCGTCCTGCTCCGCGAGCGTCGCTCGCGCCACGAGCACGTCCACGTTGTACAGCGCGATCGAGGCGGTCACGGCCACGGCGTACGGCCCCATCGATCGGGCGAGTCGTCCGAGGCGCAGTGCACCTCGCTGCCCACGCGCATCGCTGACTCGCTCGCGCCCGAACCATCCCGTGACGAGTGCGGTCAGTGCCGTGGCAATCAGGAAGCCACCCGGCACCGCGCCGACGGTGAACCCCACACCAAGCAGTGCGACCAGCGAGAGCATCCGCAGCGTCGGATCGCCCACCAACGTCAGCGCGAGCAGCGCGAACCGACCGCGCCCCTGTAGCACACCGCGCAGCGTGCCGAGCACGATCCCCACGGCGCCCGCTGCACCAACCGCGACCAGTGGCCCGAGTGCATCGAGGTGCAGTGCGCCTGCGATCGGCGCGCTGACCGCGACCATCGCCGCGAACACGATTGCAGCGAGCACGAACGACGCTCGCAACAGGACACGCGCTTCCTCGCTCGCATCGCGCGTGTCGTCGATCAACGCTGCCGCGACGTCGCGCGCAGTCATGGTTTGCATCGTCTGCGCAGCAACTGACAGGAATGTCAGTACGGAGACGAGGGCAAGCGCGCTGCCATACAGCGCAGGACCCAACGCGCGTCCCGCGAGCACATTAAAGAGGTATGCGCCCACGCTCGCGGCGAGCGACCCGATCAGCAGGCTCATGCTGCCTCGCAGCAACCTCGATGCAGGCAGTCGCTCGACGATCGATACGCGCAAAGTTGCTCCCGCCAAACGCCGCAGGCACCGAACTCTCGTGTAGCATGCCGCCTCGCGCGCTCAGGTGGGGACGAGTAGCCCAATGAATCGGTGCGAGACGCCGCGTCGGCTCGTGCGTGCTCGCACGCCGCTGCGCATCAGCCTCGGCGGTGGTGGCACCGATATCGACCCATATCCTCGCGACCATGGCGGGATCGCGCTCACCATCGCAATCGACCTCTACGCGCACGCCGAGCTGATCGCACACCACGAGCCAGCGCCGTTCTGCGTCGAGTCACGCGACCTCAACCGGAGCGTGTCGTTTGAGTGCGCTCAGGATCTCGAGCTGACGAGCGATCTCGATCTCGCGAAGGCGGCGATCCGTCGCGTGGCCCCGCACACGTTGCGCGATGGCCTCGAACTGATCACGAGCAGTGACGCCCCGCTCGGATCCGGTCTCGGTGGCTCATCGGCGATGACCGCCACGATGCTCGGCGCGCTGCACCACTACATCGGTGATGGGATCGACCATCAGTCGCTCGCCTCTGAAGCGTTCGAGGTAGAGCGCCTCGATGTCGGCCTTGCTGGCGGGCGCCAGGATCAGTACGCCTGCGTTCACGGCGGTGTGAACCTGATCGAGTTCGACGGCGAGGCCACAGTCGTGCATCCGCTGAGCCTCGATCCGGCTCAGCTCGACAACCTCGAGCGCTCGCTGCTGCTCTGCGACACCGGCATCACGCGCGTTTCGTCGCCGATCATCGAACGCCAGGTCGCTGCCTACACGCGCCGCGATGAGGACGTCACCGACGCGCTGCATCGCATCAAGGCGGCAGCGTTCGAGATGCACGATGCGCTGCTTGCGGGCGACCTGCCGAGGCTCGGCGCGTTCCTCGATGCCAGTTGGACGCAGAAGCAGCGATTCGATCCAGCTGTGACGAATCCCGCGATTGATGCGCTGTACTCGACCGCCCTCGAGGCGGGCGCCTACGGCGGGAAGCTGCTCGGCGCCGGCGGTGGCGGGCATCTGCTGCTGCTCACGCCGCCCGAACGACGCGAGCAGGTGGCGCAGCGGCTTGCGGCTGTTGGTGGCACGCCTCGCGTCGTTGGGTTCGACCTCGAGGGGTTCGTCGCGTGGGACGAGACGCTATGACGCCGAACAGCGAGCTCACTGGCTTCATTCGCGCTGAGCTACGCGACCTCGCGCGGCTACTGAGCGAGACCGCTGACTCGGATATCCCCGCTCAGGCTGAGGAGGCGAGTGCATGGTGCCGCGACACGCTCAAGGCGGGCGGTACGATCTATTACTGCGGCAATGGCGGAAGCCAGGCGGAGGCAATGCACCTTGCTGCCGAGCTCCACGGGCGTCTCGAGTTCGATCGAGCGCCGCTCGCGGCGCTCGCGATCGGCCTGAACGCGAGCACCTCCTCAGCGATCGGCAACGACTATGGCTTCGAGTTCGCCTTCGCGCGTGAGCTCGCGATCGTACGGCCCGGTGACATCGTGTTCGCACTGACCACGAGCGGCCGCTCGCCCAACGTGCATCACGCCATTGCCACTGCGCACGCTCGGGGTGCGCGGGTGATCGCCGTCACCGGTTCAGGCTCGGACGACCTTGAGGACGCGGACTTGCATCTGCGCATTCCATCCGACCGAACGCGCAATGTGCAGGAGGCATCGCTCGCGATTGGGCATCTAATCTGCCTGATCGTGGAGCGCGCTATGCGCGACGAATCTCCGCATCCGTGATCGCCGCACCCTCGCGGTGATACGAGCCAAGCACGTGCAGTCGCCACGCTACGCCGAGCGTGTCCCACAGCATCCGTGCCACCTCGCGTGTACTCACTGTCGAGCGGAAGTTGTGCGTGATGCGCACGGGGGCCTCGACGACGCGCCGATAGCCGAGGTGTCGCGCTACGGCGAGCAGCTCCACATCGAATGCGAAGCGTTGCACGCTGAGCTGTGGCACCACGTCACGTACAAGCGCAGCTCGGAACACTTTCACCCCGACTTGCGTGTCGCGCACATCGAGGCGAAAGAGCGCCCGCACCAGTGCGTGGTAGCCGACGCTGTAGGCCCGCCGGATCAGCGGGTAAGACACCTCGGAACCCGCGTGCCACTTGCTGCCGACGACCGCATCCGCGTCGTGCTCGCGCTGCAACTGGACCAGCGTCGCGAATACCTGTGGGTCGATGTCGCCGCCTGCGTCGATGAAGCCGATCAGCTCTCCGGACGCGCGCTGCATCCCGAGTATGACCGCAGCGCCCTCGCCGCGATTCTCCTCGAGGCCTACGGCCTGCACACGCTCGCCCTCGAGTCCACATGCGACCTCGAATGCCTCGCGGTCGCCATCGACGACAATGATCAGCTCGTGGGACGGCTCGCATGTATCGAGGACGGCGCGGAGTGCGTCGATCTCGTGGGCAAGCGTGGATGCACCGCCGAACACCGGAATCACCACCGACAAGCGGACAGAATCGGTACGCACGGAGCCCCCCGTCGTCCCTCACGATCGAGCCGGACTCTACACCGCACAGAGGTGCGCGCGTGACGGCGCTCCGTCGTCGCTGGCGCGCAGCGCTGTTCGCGATCACCGCACTCGTCGTGGTCACGGCGCAGGCCGCTACCGTGATCGCGAGCGAGCCCGCGATCCGCCGCGAGGCAGCCCTCCGACCGGCCGTCGAGGGCTACGGCGAAGTCCGGGCCACAGCAGTGCCGCAGCCCACAGCCGTCGCCATCGTTATTACCGAGCCCGGCCTGCGCAGCCCCGTGCCCGTCACCAACATCCAGACCGCGCAAACATCGAGCGGCGCGCTCACCACCATCACCACCGCCGCCCCGAGCGGTGCCAACGCGCGTGTCGAGGTGCCCGCGGGTGCGCTCCCCAACGGCGCGCTCGTCCAGCTCGGCGCAATCACCGATCCCACGGCACTGATCGCCGCCTCACCACCACCCGAGTCCGCGCGCGTCTTCGCCGGCTTCCAGCTCACCGCCACCCTCGCCGGCGGCCCCCGCATCACCGATGGCTTCGCCAGCCCGATCACGCTGCGCCTCTCACTCGCGGCGCCCCCAACCGGAACCACCGAGCCGCTCCAATTGGCGTTCTGGAACGGCGCGGAATGGGTCGTCCAACCCGCCACCATCACCCGCTCCGCGAACGGCACGCTCGAGGTCATCGCCCAGCTCGACCACTTCACGCTCTTCGCCGTGCTCAGCCAGCCCGAAGCGCCCTTCGCAGGCGCGTTCCCCGCGCCGGGCAGCTACGACACGCCGATCTGGGACGGCCTCACGAACACCCCGGTCGCCAGCGCCGCACACCTCCGGCCCGACATCCGAGCCATCTACGCCTACGACCCGGCCAGTCAGACCTGGCGCACCTATATCGAGGCCGCCCCCAACGCCGCCTCCGAGCAATTCACACTCCGGAACGGTCAGCTCGTGATCGTGCTCACGCTCGCGCCACCCCTCGCAATCACACCTGTGTAGCCCGCAGCCCCAGTGCGCACGTGGCGCGTATTGGCGAGGCCGGGTGTACGATTCGGCCCCCGAGCGCACGCGCCCAAAGTGACGCCGGGACGGAGTTGTACGTGGCCGAGACGAGCCCCACGGATCAGCGCCTGCGAGGCAAGACCGCCTCGACAGCCCGCACCGGCTTCGTCGGCGCCATCCAGACCGCCCTCCTCGACGTTGAACTCCACCACCTCATGGTGTTCCTCGGCATCTTGCTCGGCGTCTTCGTCCGCGCCGACTACATCTTCTCCGCCGACTTCCCGCTCAACGACGGCGGCCTCTTCTATCAGATGGCCCGTGACCTCCAGGCCAACGGCTTCCGCCTCCCCGCCACCACGCCCTACAACTTCGACACCATCCCCTTCGCCTACCCGCCGCTCGGCTTCTACCTCAGCGCGCTCATCGACACGCTCACCCCGCTCAGCCTCATGGACGTGTTCCGCTTCCTCCCGCTCGCCGTCACCAGCCTCACCGTGCTTGCCATGTACCGCCTGGCGCGAGATGTCCTGACCTCGAAGATCGAGGTCGTCGTCGCCGTCTTTGCCTTTGCCCTCGTCCCCCGCAGCTTCATCTGGCTGCTCATGGGCGGCGGCATCACGCGCTCGCTCGGCCTCCTCTTCGCCATGCTCGCGTTACACCAGATCTATCTGATGTACCGCACTCGCGAGTGGCGCTACGTCGCCACTTCCGGCGTGCTCGCCGCACTCACGATTCTCAGCCACATCCAGACTGGCTCGTTCCTCGCCTTCAGCAGCGCACTCTTCTTCGTCTCCTACGGCCTGCACCGCCGGGGCCTCATTCACTCCGCTATCGTCGGCGTCGCCGTCATCGTCCTCACCGCGCCCTACTGGGGCAGCGTCATTGCGATGCACGGCCTGCAGCCGTTCCTCTCCGCCAACCAGACCGGCGGCTCGATCTTCACCTCCGACGCCGGACTACGAGCATTCCTGATCGAGTCGCTGCTCCGCCTCGGCACCCTCAGCGAGCCGCTCTTCCCGCTGATCGGCACGCTCGGCTTCCTCGGCGTGCTCGCCTGCATCACCTCGAAGCGCTTCATGCTCCCGGCGTGGTGGGCCGCGATCATCCTGCTCGACGCGCGCGCCTTCCCCACCTTCTCGACCGTCCCTGTCGCGATGCTCGCCGGCATCGGCCTGGTCGAGGTCGTCCTTCCCATCGCCGTCCGCCCGCTCGGCAACCGCTGGGCACCAGATCCCGAGGACCTCGACGAGGACGCGCTGCGCTTCGCGGGCGTCTCATCGACCGCCGCCATGCGCTCCTGGGCGCCCGTCATCCTCGCGATCTTTCTCTGGTACGCGACCAACGGCGCGCTGATGCGCTCGGGCGAGACGCCTTCGCTCGTCGCGCTCTCCCCCGCCGAGCGCACCGCAATGACCTGGGTGTCCGAGCAGACGCCGAAAGACAGCTCGTTCCTGATCATCACCACCGAGCCCTGGCCCACCGACAAAACGTCCGAGTGGTTCCCAGTGCTCGCCGACCGCCGCAGCGTCGCCACCCCACAGGGCTACGAGTGGATGCCGGGCAGCACCTTCGAGCGGCGCGTCTGGATGCACGACCAGGCCAATGGCTGCGCCGATGCCGACGCCACCTGCGTGTCGCAATGGCGCGCCACCACCGGCGTCAGCTACGACTACGTGATGGTGCCGAAGCCGCCCTATGGGCAGTGTTGCGAGCGTCTGCTGAAGTCGTTGAAGCTCGACTCATCGTTCCGCCCCGTCTATGACGGCCCCGGCGCAACGATCTACCAGTACCTGCGCTACTAATACGAGTTCGTCGAGGCCGCAAGCGCCTCGACCAGATGCGGCGAGCTACGCGCTCGGAATGAGGTGCAGTGGCGCGCGAGCCTCCTGCGGCTCGTTCGAGGTCTGCGCCACAGTCAGCGCCGCATCGTCGACACCACCCGACAGCAACCGCAGGATCGAGCGCATGCTCGACTGCCCCACCGGTGCCGGGCACGCCGTCGCGATCGCCTCTTCCACTGCGTGCAGCACCGCCGCCTCGCGCAGTGCGAAGCGAGCGTCCAGCGCCTCACCATCGAGGATGCGCGCCGTGCGCTGCGCCTCGAACGCGAGCATGTCCGGGTCACGCAGCACCGAGCGCTCCGCCGCACCGTTGCGCGGCGAGAGCATCACGCGCGACTCACCATCGACACTCTCGAGGTCAATCGAACCATTCGAGGTCGCCGCGTGCAGTCGCATCCGCCGCGACGTCTCGCCATAGATCGTCACCGTCGCCAGCGAACCATCGACGCCGCGCAACTGCACAGCAATCGTCGTCGGCTCCTCGCGATCCACACCGGCAATCGAGGCAATCGCCTCGACCGGCGCGTGCTCCAATAGTCGTGTCGCCGCAGCCACGCCGTCGCGCAGAATCTGCGCCGCCGGCCGCTCATCCCACAGCTCGAGCGTGAACACCTCAGGCGTCCAGCGTGGATCTGCATCGATCAGGTCACTCACAAAGCCGAGCCCCGCCGTGCGCAGCATCGGCCGCAGCACCGCTAGCGCCCCGCCATGGCGGAACGACGCCGTCGCCGCCGCCTGCATCGCCTCGGCATCGAGGTGGTCACCAAGCAGCAGCAGATCCGCGCCCCGCACCGTCGCGAGTGTCGCGAGGTCGTCCGCGCGCTCCGGCGCAGCCAGCAGCAGCGCATCGAAGTCCACGTCGATCACCATCTGGCGCAGATGCTGGAAGCACGACAGCTTCGTCGCCGCCCGCGCCCGCACCAGGTTCGAGGCGTACTGATCGCCAACTGCGATCACCTCAAGCCGTGCATGCTCGCGCAGCGCCTGCAGCAATGCGCTCGCGTCGTCTTCCCACCCGCTGACCACGAGTCGTTCCATGCGCGCAGTCTCGTCGTTGTCCGGGCTCCCCCTGATCAGGAAGACCACGTACTCCCCCCGCGGGAAACCCCGACGAACCACCGCAGAACGCCTGACTTCGTCGGTGCACCTGCTGCCGCTCAACGTCTGATCCACACACCTAGCGACGTGTGCGCGCACACCTCGAACATGCACCGAGCATTCCAATCGCACGACACATCCGAGGCATCCCGCCACACAACCGAGCGTCATCCAGTAGTCATGCCCGGGCTCACGACTCCGACGGGGTTCGGGGCGAAGCACGAGAGGAGCGCGAGGGCGCAGCCCTCGCACAAGGGCGGGAGGGTGGGCGAAGCACTGTCCGGGCGCCGCCAGCGCCCCGGCCTCGAGCGCAGCTCGCAGCTCGAGCCGTCCGGCAGCGGCAACACATGCCACCTCGAACGATGCGTATACAGAGACCGAAACAAGAAGCTGGGCGAAAAGAGGCGAAGCCTCAGGCGACGTTCCGGTCCGGCAGCGCCGAGCTAAGCAGTCCGCGCATCAGATCGTTAGACGTCACGATCCCAATCACCAGACCGCGCTCATCCACCACCGGCAAACACGAGATATGCCGGTCGATCAGCGTCGCCGCCGCCTCCAACACACTCGCCTCGGGCCCGATCGTCGCCGGGTGATACGTCGCCACCTGGAACACCGGCTTCAGCAACGTCCGACTGTCACGAGGCTGCTCCCCGATCGTCCCCAGGAACGGTGAGATCGCCCGCAGCACATCGCGGTCAGACACGACCGCAACCGGCTTCCCATCCGCCAGGATCAGCAGGTGATGCACACCACGCGTATGGAGCAGATCGCGCGCCGTCAGCAGCGAAGCCTCGGCCTCAATCGTCACCACCGGTGACGACATCACTGCCCCAACCGTGAGCTCATCAAGTCCAAACGTCATATCCGTGGCCCTCAGCGCTACTGCGCGCTCTCGTCAGAATCGGCACATGACACGCAATTCCGAAGCCCCCGAAGTGCGGACAGCATCCCGACAACAAAACCCGCAGAAGTTCCGCTCGAAACCCCTACGGCACCCCAGACGCCTGCCGATGATTCCCGTGAGGTTCCACCTAGGGGTTCCTCCCCAATGTCAGCGAGGGGTTCGCTGACGAACTGCCCCGGCACGGATGCCGCGGGTCTACGGACAAGGGAGTCCACGCAATGCCGCTGGTCATTAACACAAACACGCAGGCCCTCAACGCTCAGCGAAACCTGGGCATCACGGGCGGCAAGATGGGCAAGGCCCTCGAGCAGTTGTCGTCTGGTCTGCGCATCAACCGCGCCGCCGACGACGCCGCCGGCCTGGCCATCAGCGAGAAGCTGCGTTCGCAGGTCCGGGGTTTGACCCAGGGTGCCCGCAACGCGCAGGACGGCATCTCGATGCTGCAGACTGCTGAAGGCGCGCTGAACGAGGTCACCTCGATGCTCCAGCGCATGCGCGAGCTGTCGGTCCAGGCTGGTAACTCCACCCTGGGCGCCGCAGACCGCACGGCCGTCGGCGAAGAAATGCTGACCCTGAAGAACGAGATCGACAACACGGCCAGCCGCACCAAGTTCAACGGCCTCGCGCTGCTGACCGGTGCCCTGTCCACGTCGCAGTCCGGTGGTACCGCAATCGTCGGTCTCGCCATGAACACGACCACGACGTCCTCGATCTCCAGCATCGACGTCAGCAAGCTGAAGTCGGGCACGACCTACACCCTGTCGAAGGTCAGCGCCACGGTTGTGCGCCTGACGGACGGCACGAACTCGGTCGACGCCACCGTCGGTGCGATCGGTGCGACCGGTCAGGAGACCATCACCTTCACCGGTGCCCTCCAGGCGAGCATCACCATCGTCGGCGCTGCCGCGAAGGCCGCCACTGACATCGGCACCGACCTCGACACCAAGACCATCATCACGGCCGCCGGCTCCGGCACCGCGTCGTACCAGGTCGGTGCGCAGGCATCGGACACGATCTCGGTGGGCTACGCCAACATGCAGTCGACCGCCATCGGTACCGGTGGTTCCCAGATCGGCGTCCTCATCACCGACAACACCTCGGTGTCGTCAGTGGCGAAGGCCAACACGCTCCTGTCCTCGGTCGACCAGGCCATCCAGGACGTGAGCACCCAGCGCGCCAAGTTTGGTGCGGCGCAGAACCAGATCGAGGCTGCGATTAACAGCCTTGGTGTGGCCGCTGAGAACCTGTCGGCGTCTGAGTCGCGCATCCGCGACGCGGACATCGCTGAAGTGTCGACCCGTCTGGTGTCGGCGCAGATCATGCAGCAGGCCGGTGTGTCCGTCCTGTCGCAGGCCAACAGCTCGGCGCAGGTCGTCACGACGCTGCTCCAGCGCATGTAGTAGCTCTCCCTCGTCCCTGGGCGAGGGGTTGCAACAAATACGAAGCCCCCGGCTCACGCCGGGGGCTTTGTTGTGCATCGAATGATTCGAACTACGCGACGGCCTCCAGCGTGAGCACCGGACGCGACGGATCCAGCATCCACTCGATGTTCGGTCGCAACACCGGCACCTGCCCCGGCACGCCGAGCTGATCGAGCGCGAGCCCGGAAGCGGCAACCGCTGCATCGATGCGATCGAGCGCATGCGCCATCACCGCAAGGTAGATCGCGCGGTCACCGTCGATATCGAGGTCTGCAAGCCACTGCTCGGCGTGCTGCTCGACAACAGTCGCGTCGCGATCCACCAGGTACATCGAACCCCACAGCTCCGCCAGCTCCACCTCGCTGATCGGCAGCGCCTGGTAGCCCACCATCTGAGCCAACTCTGTGTCCGGCTTCGCCGCACCGCGCGATCGGTAGTACGCAGTCACCGAGGTGAACACGTCATGCGCACGCCAGTACTCACCAATGTCTTCGCTCTCGACCGTCTGTCGAGGCGTCGTCGGCGTCGAGAGTGAGCACGATCCGCACGCGTTGACGCGCATCATCCCGTGCTCGGTCGTCACGCCTGCGTCGTCCACGCTGATCTCGCGCTGGAACGGGAAGGCGCGGCAGACCTCAGGTCGGTTCTGGTGCGCCTGGCACAGCCCCGCCACGCGGTACTCGTTCGCCGCGCTGGCATCCGCCGCGCGCTGCACCGACAGCGGCATCGAGGCGAACCGCTCCGGGTCCTCCTCGCGCATCCGCGCTGCACTCACGTTCGTGATCTCGTCATAGAAGGAACACGCGACGTGCCCCTCGCCATACGGCACATGTCCGAGCGAACCGACGAGCGCACCCGTCGGCCCATGCCACGCAAACGTCACCGTGTTCTCATTGGTGATCTCGTGCGCCGGCTTCGACACCGCGTGCCGCAGCCGCACCATGTCGTACGGCCGCACCACGATCCCCTTATCAATGCAGCAGTTCCACCCCTTCATCGAGCAACCCCAATGAATGGGGTCGTCCGCACCAAGGGACATCTGCTTGAGCGAGCGCCCAAAAGCCGCGTGCTGCTGCGAGGCGTGCGAGTTCGTCATGCCCTCAATGCTGGCGAGCCCAACTCGCGTCCACATCGGGACTCCCCCTGATCGTTCCCCGCCGACACCCCGACGAGCACAGCCCGCACCACATCCAATGATCCGAGTGCGACTCGGGCGGCGAACGCGGCCCCACACCAATGCATCGAGTACGACTCCAGCGAGCGCGCAGCGCCTCGCTCCGAACGGGAGCGCGAGGGCTTTGCCCTCGCACAAGGGCGGGCGGGTGGGCGAAACACTGTCCGGGCACGGCGGGCGCAGCCCGCACCGTGCCCCGGCCTCGGCGCAAGCCGAGCCGACCGGCGGCGACCACAGCACGCCACCCACGCCGCACAACGACAAGATCGAGACAAGACGCTGGGCGAAGAGGGCCGAAGGCCCCTACCCTCGCCCCATGCAGGTCACGATCGCACTCGCGCTGCTCACGCTCGTCGGCACCGGCATCGAAGCCGTCCTCGGCTTCGGCTTCGCCGTCATGTTCGTCCCCGCGGCTGCCCTCATCGTCGCCCCGAGGCATGCCGTCGCCGTCTCGCTCGTCCTCGGCACCATCATGGGCGCCGGCCTCTACATCGAGCAGCGCCCGCGCGCGCCACTCCGATCCGTCGCCCCGCTCGTCATTGGCGCGCTCATCGGCACCCCGCTCGGCATCCTGTCGCTGCTCCGGCTCGACGAAACCTGGCTGCGCCTCGCCGTCGCCATCAGCGTCCTCACCACCGCCGTCATCACACTGCTCGGCGGCAGCGGCCACACGAGGCCAACGAGGCCAGACCGAGCGCTCCCCCAGGCCACCGTCGGCTTCATCGGCGGCGCCATCCGCGCGGCCATCTCCATGGGCGGCCCGCCCGTCGTGCTCTACCAGCACTACGTCGGCGGCGGCGCCGAGCGCATTCGCGCGCGGCTCTACGCCTACTTCTTCTGGCTCGGCATCCCCGCCACCCTGCTCGCCATCCCCGCCGGCGTCTTCACGCTCGAGGTGCTGCGCGACGCGGCTGTCGCACTGCCCGGCCTCGCGCTCGGCATCGTCGGCGGACGCCTGCTGCGCCCCCACCTGAGCGAGCACTGGTTCTGGCGACTCTCGATGGCGATGCTCGTCGCCACCTCAGTCCTCGCCGCCTACGGTGCCGCGAGGTCGCTCCTCAGCTAACGAGGTCGCGCGCTACTGCACCCCCAGCGACGGCAGCAGCAGCACCTTCGCAATCGAGAAGTAGATCACCAGCCCCGTCACATCACACAGCGTCGCCACGAATGGTGCCGAGGCATTCGCGGGGTCGAACCCCACCTTGCGCAGCACCATCGGCAGCGCCGACCCGCTGAGCGTCCCCCACGTCACGACCCCGATGAGGCTCAGCGCCACCGTCGCCGCCAGAGCGAGGTAGTGCGAACCGTACGAGCCGAACAGGAACTCCCACAGCGAGATCCGCGCGAAGCCAATCACGCACAGCCCCGCGCCCAGCCCGAGGCCGATCACAACCTCGCGCCGCACCACGCGGAACCAGTCACGCAGGCGCACTTCCTCCAGCGCCATCGCGCGAATGATCAGCGTCGAGGCCTGCGACCCCGAGTTCCCCCCGCTCGAGATCACGAGCGGCACAAACACCGCGAGGATCACCGCCTGCTCGATCTCCGTCTGGAAGAACCCCATCGCCGTCGCCGTCAGCATCTCGCTCAGGAACAGCAACGCGAGCCAGCCACCACGCTTGCGCAGCATCTCGAAGAACGAGGTCCGCCAGTACGGCAGATCCAGTGCTTCTAGACCACCGATCTTCTGGATGTCCTCCGTCGCCTCGTCCTGCACCACATCGATCACGTCATCCAGGGTGATGATGCCCTTGATGTGGCCCTCGTCATCGACGACCGGCACCGCCAGCAGGCCGCTCTCCTGCAGCGTGCGCGCCACTGCCTCCTGGTCGGTGTCTTCGAGCACCGACACCGGGTCGTGCAGCATCACTTCCTCGACCCGACGCGTCGCCGCAGCGGCCATCAGATCGCGGAACGAGACGACACCCAGCAGTCGCTGCGAGTTATCGAGCACGTACGCGTAGTAGATCATCGAGACGCGATCGGCCGACTGCAGTCGCAGGTACGCGAGCGCCTGCGCCACCGTCATATCGGGACGCATCCATGCATAGGACGGCGACATCAGGCCACCGGCCTCGTCGTCCTGGTACGCCAGCAGCGCCTCGACCTCCGGACGCATCCGGTGATCGAGCAGCGCGAGCAGCGCAGCGCGCTCCTCCTGGTCATCCAGTTGCTGGATCAGGTCAGCGGCGTCTTCTGCCGGGAGCAGCCGCAGCCACACCCGCTGCTCGTTCGCGGGCAGCGGTGTGATCAGCGCTTCCTGATCGGCCGGGTCGAGTGTGAGGAAGAGCTCGGACGCATCGCCTCGAGTCATCGACTGGAACACTTCCAGTCGATCGTCCTCGGACATCGTCGGCCACGACTCCATCAAGGTGTCGTCGAGCACTGCAAATGGGCGCGTGTCGCGGGTCTCAGAGGTCATAAGCGCACACTCTCCGCCCCGTCGGGCGGCAGGCGCTCGTCGGGGTCTTTAGATCAGCACGAGGGGACTGCCAGGATCGCCCACAACGGGGCCCCTTCCTCTGACGTGGTTGACCTGCTGATTCTGGCCCTCTGGCCTAGAGGCGTCTACCTCGTGACAGTCAAAACCGCGAGCGCGGACGTACTATTGCCGCCACAGACGCCAAACAGCGGCCAGTTCCCGAGAGAGACACCGCATATGACCGCCGAGCCCACCCTCGACCCCCGCCAGTTCCGCGACGCCATCGGTCGCTTCGCCACCGGCGTCACCGTCATCACCTGGGACGACGGCGAGCACGTCCGCGGCATGACCGCGAACGCCGTCGCATCGCTCTCGCTCGACCCCATGCAATTGCTGGTCTGCGTCGACAAGAAGGGCACCGCGCACGAGCAGCTCAAGAGCGCGCGCGCCTTCGCCGTGAACATCCTCGCCCAGGACCAGATCGAGGTCTCCAACGCCTTCGCCCGCCGCGGCGTCGAAGACATGGGCGAGGTCAGCTACACCACCCGCCAGACCGGCGCCCCGATCATCG
Source organism: Chloroflexota bacterium (assembly GCA_003670735.1). Taxonomy (GTDB): domain Bacteria; phylum Chloroflexota; class Dehalococcoidia; order UBA2979; family UBA2979; genus RH-chloro-G1. The sequence continues at coordinate 39,733 of QWQU01000002.1, forward strand.
ACGGCGTCCTCACCTGGGTGGAATGCGAGATCGCCGAACGCATCGACGGCGGCGACCACACCATCTACATCGGCCGCGTCCTCGACCTCGAGATCGCCCGCCCCGACGCGTCCCCGCTCCTCTTCTTCGGCGGCCGCTACCGCGCCCTCGGCGACGAGCTCTAGCAAGCAACTAGACCGCAGACAGTCCACAAATGGAGCGCCCCACCGGACCCATTGAAATCGGACTGCGACATCCGCTGTACGACGCCGCCCGCAAACTGGATCGAGCACGAGAGCATATCGAAGCACTCGATGCGGAGATCAACGCCTTCTTCGATAGCAAGCCGTTCTCGTTTGAGAAGGAGCTCAATCCGGAAGGCACCCACCAGATCTACCGCGTGAAGATCTTGGCGGTTCCAGATCAGCGGCTCACGCTCATTTTGGGCGATGCCATTCACAATCTGCGGGCCACACTTGACTACCTCGTTGGGCAGTGCGTGCTTGCGGAAACGCCGAACGGAGACAACAACCGCAGCCAGTTCCCGATACTTCGAAATGAGGCGGACTGGGGCAAATGGCGCGTGAAGCAGATGGTCAAAGGCATCAGCGATTACGCCCTCCGGATGGGGTTAGGAGAGGGCTGGAAGGTTGATTGGTTCAGTGAAGACGAGGGGAAGGTACTCGTCCAAGTGTTCACAATTCCGCTCGCCGATGATCCCGAAAACACATTCGAACCCACGCTTCATTTCGAAGTGAGCTTTGGCGAAGTCGGAGAACTGGTCGGGAGCGAACGTCGAGGAATTGGGACACCCTACCTCTGGCAACTTCATGAGGTCATACGTGACCACGTGTTCCCGGCATTTGTCGGCCTTGGGTACTTCGTAGAGAAGAACATCGAACCCACTCAGGGCATTCAAGAGATCGTGATTGGACCTGCCGACGCGCCGCCGTCGGTTCGAACGATCTTGCCGCATACCTAATCGGCTCGATGTTGAACATCGACCACAGCTTCATCCCGGTCATTCGAGTACGGCTCCAAGGGGGCCGGGGGCAACGCTCCCGGTGGGAGCGCGAGGGCGAAGCCCTCGCATAAGGCGGGCGGGTGGGCGAAATACTGTCCGGCGTCGGCAAGCGGCGCAGCTGTCCGGCGTCGGCAAGCGGCGCAGCCGCCCGACGCCCGGCCGTCGCGAACGCGACGCCGTCCGACAGCGACCACACAACCCCGCGCTACAGCTCCGCGTTCGTCGCCGGCGACTCAACAGCTCGAGCCGCCCCCGGCACTGCGCCAGCCACGCCCGCCAGCACCGCAACACTGAGTAGCGACGCCAACGCGAACATCGCCCCCTGTCCTGCCCCGAGGTGCAAGCACAGCATCACCAACGCAACGCCAAGTGCCGTCCCTAAGCCCCGTCCCATGTTCAACAACCCGCCGCCGACAGCAGCAGAGCGAGCGGGAATCGCCCCCATGATCGCCGCGTTGTTCGCCGGAATGAACACACCGAGCCCAAGGCCCAGCACACCGAGCAGCACTGCAATCGCGACGAGCGACTGGCCAACAAACAGCAACCCAACGATCGCAAATGCAGCGACGGCCGCACCACCAACAGCACGCGAACGCGTGTCAGCACCGCGCAGCCAGCGATTCCCGCCAACAGCCGAGAGCGCGAACCCCGCAGGCAACGCGCTGATCGCCAACCCCAGCGCCGCCCCGCCCGCAGCGATCACCTGCGGGAACAACGCCAACGGACCAAACAGCACGAGATATGCCGCCAGCGCACCGAGCAATCCGACAGACACCCCCGCCGGTCGCAACACTTGTAGATCGAGCAACGGACTCGCCGCACGCAACTCCCGCACCACAAACGCCGCGCTCAACGCGATCGACAACACGAACAACGACACCGTGATCACCGGCGACAACCCGAGCCCTGATACCGCGCTGATCGCCAGCAAGAACGCCGTTGACGTACTCGCCAGCAACACCAACCCTGGCCAGTCGAATGCACCAAGCGGCGTCCGCTCACGCGTGCGAGGCAACAGGAAGTGTCCCGCGATCAGCGCGACGATCCCGACTGGCACATTCACCCAGAACACCCACTGCCACCCCGCAGCAAGCACCAGCGCTCCACCAACCGTCGGCCCCAGCGCCAGACCCAGCGCCTGCGCTGCCGCCTGCACACTCAACGCCTCGCGCATCCGTCCGCGCGCCACGCTCGTCACCACCAGCGCCACGGAGTTCGCCTGCAACAGCGCCGCGCCCACCGCCTGCACCACACGAAATGCGATCAGCCACGACAACGACGGCGCCAGCGCGCACGCCGCCGACGCTGCCGTGAACACCACAAACCCGTAGAGGTACATCAGCTTGCGGCCGTACGCGTCCGACACGCGCCCCGCGCCCGCGACCAGTCCCACCAACGTCACGAGGTACGACAGCGAGATCCACTCGACCGCCGCGAGTGGTGCAGCAAACTGCGCCTGCACTGCGGGGAACGTCAGCGTCACGATGCTCGCGTCCAGCTGCCCCATGAACGCGCCCATGCACACCGTGCCCACCGCAAGCCATGACGCCAGCGGATGCTCGCGGATCGCCGCAGGCCGAGCGTGCTCGACGAACAGTGCGTTTCCAAACATCAGCGCGACATCACTGCGCATCCGACGTTGGAGTACGTCCTTCGTCATCGTTTCGTTGAACTCGAGGTGCTAGCCCTTCACGAGGTGCACGCGCAGAGGAAGGTGCAGCGGAACGCTGCCAATCGGCGTCCGCCTCGCTCGCACCGGGCCAGTCCGCGATGAACACGAAGCGATCGCCGCGCACCACGCTCAAGCGATACTCGACCGGCACCTCGCCGTGCAGGCCGATCCGTTCCACGCGCAGCACCGCTTCGCCCGTCGGCATGTGCAGCATGCCGCGCTCGTACTCCGTCGGCATCGACGCACGAATCCGCTCGCGCCCGCCCGTCACCTTGAGATCGAGCGAAGCGGCGAGCAGCTCGTACACCGAGCGCGTGCGCAGGTCCTCGCGGAACAGCGCGCGACCGATCCGCGCCGAGTACCACGACTGCACCAGCATCACCGGCTCGTCATCGACGATCCGAAGCCGCTCCAGCGCCGCCAGCTCCTCGTGCGGATCGATCCGCAGCGCGCGCGCCGCAGGCTCGTGTACCTCGAGCTCCTGCTTCAGCACATCGCTGTGCTCGGCGTCACCGCCGTAGCGCTGCACCGACGGCGCGATCGAGTAGATCGTGCGCAGCGGCTGCTCCAACGGCGCGCGCACCACGAACGTCCCGAGCCCACGATGCCGCTCGATCAGCCCACTCGAACGCAGATCGCGCAGCGCCTCCCGCACCGTGTGCCGAGACACCCCGTACTGCGCGACCAGCGCTTGCTCCGTCGGAAACGCTCCCGCCTCGCCAGGCTGGAGCTCCCCCGATTCGAGCTGCCGTCGCAGGATCCCGGCGAGCTGCCGCCACATCGGTAGACCACTGCGTCGTTCCAGCATCGCCCGCCTCCAAGGCCTCAGTGGCACTCAATTGTACGGACAATTCAAGACTTGAAAATCGCCTGCATTCCGATATGAATTCGAGAAATGACCGGACAAGTTCAGAGCATGTACCTGCTCAATTTGTTTCACGTGAAACAAATGATCTAACGCTGCTGATCAGGGGTTCCTGGTCGAGGCCGCGGGGGACTCCCTATGCGGATCCGTCGAGGCCGACCGATAGGCTAGTCGGGCGATGCCGGTCGACCCCGTCAGCTCCCCCAGCTCGGCCTATCCGCAGGCCACCCCCACCCCGCCACCCTCGAGGCGAGACTTCGCCGCGGTCCTCGCGACCCAGCTCGACGAGCCGCGCTCCGACATCGCCCAGGTCCGCGCCGAGATCGCCGCGATCCGCAGCGGCCGCCCGCCCGCCTCCTCGGCCCCCTCCCGCACCACCTCGAGTAGTGGCGAGACGCTCGCCCAGAAGCTCCAGAACTGGAGCGCCCACGGCACCGGCCCGGACGACCAGTACGGATGGCGAGTCCTCACCCGCGCCTACGGCGAGGACGTCGCCCCCGGCTTCGGCACCCTGTTCGAGCGCCAGATCAACCAGGAGTCAGGCTTCAACCCCGAGGTCGTCCTCGGGCAGCGGAAGTCGTCCGCCGGCGCCGAGGGCATCGCACAGCTGATGCCGCAGTTCTATCCGGGCGTCGATCGCACTGATCCGCAGGCCTCCCTTGCCGCTGCGGCGGACTCGATGCGGCACTACTTGCAGGCGTTCGATGGGGACGCGCGCAAGGCGCTCGCCTCGTACAACGCGGGGATGGGACGGGTGCAGCAGCTCGTGGCGGCGCACGGGGCGAACTGGGAGCAGGCACTACCCCTCGAGACGAAGCAGTACCTGGGGGCGATCCTCGGGGATACGAATGGGCGGATCGTGGCTCGCACCGGCTCGAGTGCCGGGGCGGGGGTGTTCGGCGGGCGCGGGGCGGGCGGGGTGCTGACCTCGCCGCTGGACCGCGTGATCGCGAAGCTGCGCGACGGCGATGGCCTCGCGCTGCGGGCGCTGGCGGGCGCAGACGTGCGCGCACCGGCGGATGGCGTGGTGACGAGCATCGGCGCGAGCCCGCTGGGGTCATTGCTGACGCTCGACAACGGGAACGGGTGGAGCACGACGCTCGACGGACTCGGGAGGCTGACGCCGAAGCTCGGCGATCATGTCTCGCGCGGGAGCGTGCTGGGCACGCTGGCGGGCGGCGACGGGATGGAGACGGCGATGCGGCTGGGGGTCCTCCTCAATGGTCGGGCGGTGGATCCGCGCTCGTTCCTGCTGGGCAGCTAATTTCTCGACCAGTCGCGACTGTTGCGGACGATGCGATACACTGCCGCGACGGTCGCGAGACCGTGTCTGTGGTGGGCGTCGCCTAGCGGTTAAGGCGCCAGGTTGTGGCCCTGGAGACCGAGGGTTCAAATCCCTCCGCCCACCCCATTTCGACTCTTCGCACGGCCCGCAGCCGCTCCACCCGAAAGGTCCTGAGATGCGCCGCTGGTCTGTCCCGTTGCCCGGGCTGCTCTCCGCCCTGCTGATCGTCTCCACATCACTCGCCTTGATTGGCTGTTCGAAGGCTCCAAGCACGGGGCGCTCGATCGCTGATGTCGTGCTGCGCGTCGGTGAGGACGTAGGCACCGAGGTCGAGACGTACGAGGGGCAAATGGCCCCCGGCCTGGACGCAGCATTGAACGCGGACAACCCGAACGCGAAGGACCGTGTGGCACTGCCGCAGCCGCCGAGCTCGACGCTGGTCGGCTCCGGACGCGTGGCGCGTGCAGATGGCTCGACGACGTTCTTCCTGATGTACGAGGTGAAGAGCGCCGAGTCGACGGTGTCGGCCGCGATGCACGACCTGGTGGACACGACGCCGTGGCAGGTCACGGGCGGCCAGTCGAGCGAGGGTGTGTCGGCGTTCAACTTCCAGAACACTCGCAACCCCGGGATCACGGGGAGCGCGGTCGTGCAGCCACTGCCGACGACCGATCGCTTCGATGTGAACGTTATGCGCGACGGGAAGCAGAAGTCGCTGAGCGTGCGCCGTCGCTCGTTCGTGCCGATCCTGGGCGCGGAGTTCAAGGAGAAGGACGGCGGGCTGGTCGTGTCGCGTGTCGTGCCGGGTGAGGCCGCTACGTCCGGGCTGCAGCTGAACGACCGCGTGGTGTCGCTGGCCGGCAAGGACGTGAAGGACAACGCGTCGATGCAGACAGCGCTGCGATCGCTGTCGACGACGGGTGATCCGCGCACGAGCGTGGTCTACATCATGAAGGTGGCACCGGATCTGCCGCTGCAGGCGGCATTCTCGGCGCCGCCTCCGCGCGCGCTGCCGAAGGACTTCCCCGCTCCGTTCCTGGTACTGCCCGGCACGACGCCGGTCGCGGTGCGATGGAGCGAGGGCAGCGCGGGATCCACGTACGAAGTGACGTTGCTGGTGCGAGCTTCGCTGGGCGACACACTGAAGGCGTACCGCGCCACGCTGACGGCGCAGAAGCTGGCGATCACGAGCGACACCGCTCAAGGCAGCGCGACGAGCCTGGAGTTCGCGTCGGCCGATGGCTCGCTGTCCGGAACGGCAGCGATCGATACGTTCGAGCAGGACGATTCGTTCACGGCGATCTCGCTGCAGCTGCGCTCGCAGGCTCCGGGGCGCGTACCGCCCGGTGGCTCGCTGGTGCCGCAGGGGACGGCGCCGGCCGGTACGCCGACTGCGACGGGAACGCCGCGCGGGTAAGCGTTCGATCTCGGTGCACACACAACGAGGTGTGACGGTGACGTCGCACCTCGTTTGTTTCTGTCGCAGCTATCCCTCGATGACAGGACGAGCAGCCGGTACGGGGAGCGGTGTCATACCGCCACTACCACGGGTCAACCACCTAATGTGTCGACCTATTAGGTAGACTTATATGGTAGACTTCATGGCGAAGGGGAGGCGTGATGCCCAAAGACCCAACCATCGTGATGATCGAAGGCCGTCGCTGCCTGCAATGCGAATACAAATGGGTTCCACGCGGCGAGGGACGCCCTGCACTCTGCCCCAAGTGCAAGAGTCTTCGCTGGGACAAGCCGAAGCGCGAACCGAAATAGACTGACCGGGGAGGTACTTTGCCATGCTGACTTGCGATCACGTTTGCAACTGGCATATCGGAATGGGCGAGGAGTATCGCTACGGCGATGAGCTTGATGAGTTGCTCGCCAAGTGGAGCGCAGACCGAGGCCGACAGGAAGCACGGGTTGAGGCAAGCCGGGAGATCGGGAGCCTTCGGCAAGAAGTAGACCGACTCCAACGCGACGTTGCCGTGCTCCAACAGAAACTCGGCACGCGAACGCGGCGCGTGTCCATCCAGCAAGAGCTGCGCCAGCGCATCGTGCAGATCGACCTACGCACTCAGCGCATCGCAGCCGTGATCGACCGGGACCTACTTGATGAGCCGGAAGAGGGCGACGAGCAGGAGTAACTGGCTCGCGGCCCCGATCCTTTCTGCACCACTCCCCAAACGACAGCCATCACACCCATGCAAAGCGCATGGGTGCGTCATTTGCGCCTTGGTGCTCATTGGCGAGACCGTCAGGCTGGACAGATGCACGCCGACGAGCACGCCTCGCTCCAACGGTTCCGGCAGGAATATCAGCCGGGCGCCACGGTGTACGAGCAGGGGACGAACCCTGCCGAGTTCTTCGTGCTCGCGTCCGGGCGCGTGGTCTTCGAGGTGCTGGACTCGCTAGGCGCGCGGACCACGGTCGGCGAAGTGCTGGCCGGTGGCGTGTTTGGTCTCGTGAGCGCGTTCTCGGGGCGACCGACGTCTGCCGCAGCGCGGACAGCGGCGAAGAGCGAAGTCCTCGCGATTCCGGTGAGCGAGGCAGCTGAGGCATTCCGCAACGCGCCCGAGCTGGCGGTACGGATCGTGCGCCAGTTCGCAAACGAGCGACTGGCACCCCCATCAGCCGCACCGAACGTGGATGAAGTGGCGATCGAACCCGAGCCGCCCTCCCTGCTTCCACTGCACATGTTCAATGACGACGCGCACTCACCGGTCCCTGAAGTCGATGCACAGCTCGGCGCCTTCAACGAGGCGTGGTTCTTCCGCGACGACGCGCAGTGCCCGGTGTGCCGCAACACGTTCCCCTACCTGCGTGTGCGCGCGAGTGCAGTGCGTCCGGCAAGCCGCGATAGCGACTTCCGGATCGCCTACCGCACCGTCGACCCCTCGCTGTACTCGGTGTCGGTCTGCCCGCACTGCGCGTATGCCTCGTACCTCGAGGACTTCGCCGAGGTGGACGCCAACGAGCGTCGCGCGCTGCTGACGACCCGCAGCGAGCGACTTGGGATGGTCTCGCAGGGCGTCGCCGGTGAGCGCGACATCGAAAGTGGCATGGTCTCGCTGCGACTGGCACTGGCCTGCGCGGAAACGCGCGGCAGCGGCCCGCGACGCATCGCCGGCCTCGTGCACCGACTGGCGTGGCTCGAGCGATCGCGCACCGACGAGGACGCCGAGCGTGTGCTGCTGCAGCAGGCGCGCGACACCTACGTCTCCGTGTACGAGCAGGATCCTGACATCCAGGACGCATCCGCGATGCGCGTGGCGTACCTGATCGGCGACCTCTCGCTGCGCCTTGGCGACCCGGGCACTGCTCGGAAGTGGCTGCTGGAATGCGTGGCGATGAAGACCGCGGAGCGTCAGGAAGGGCTGCTGCGCATGGCTCGGCTGCGCCTCGATGACGCGCGCGAAGCCCAGCATGAAGCCGCTCGAACCGCCTAGCTTCGACATGCCACGTTTCGAGTATGGGCCCGAGCCACGCTGGCCCTGGCGACGCATCGCGCGCTATGTACTCGCGATCGCATTCGTCGTGACACTGGCTTGGACACTCCCGATCGAGGGATCGCAGGCGGCTGATCATCAGTTGCTCGTGGTTGCTGATCTGCGCGGACAAGCACTGGTAATCGTCGATCTCACTGATCCCGCGGCGACACGCCGGATCGCGCTGCCGGGTGGGCCGCACGAGCTCGTGCGATTGCCGGATGGGCGTGTCGTTGCGTCGCTCGAGCAAGCGGGCGCACTCGCGGTGGTGGACATCAACAGCGGCGTGGTGGAGACGGTGGCGCTCGGCGGGCTGCCGCACGGGCTCGCGCTACACGAGGGCGTGCTCGATGTGACCGACCGCTCGCGTGGGGTCGTGCGACAACTTCGCACGAGCGACTGGTCCGAAGAACCTGCAATCGACGCGGGGACGTGGCCGCATGCGGTGGCGGCGCTGCCGACGGGTGGACTCGCGGTGGCGGACGCGGCGGGGAACTCGCTGCTACTCAACGGACGACGCGTCGAGGCCTCGGAGTTGCCGGAGACGGTGGCGGTCTCGCCGGATGGCCAGCGGGTCGCAACGGCGGGCGCGCTGGGTGACGCGGTCGAGGTCTTCGACCGCGATGGCACTCGGATCCTGCGAGTCGCGGTCGGCGGCCGGCCGGTGCGCGTGGCGTTCTCGCCCGATGGCACACAGATCGCAGCGGCACTCTCGGCGAGCGCGGGCGTGGCACTGCTCGATGCACGGACTGGCGAGGCGCGGCTGGTGGCGATCGGCGGGCTGCCGGACGGGCTGCTCTACGCGGGTGGGTTGCTGTACGCGGGCGACCTCAGTGCCGGGCGGATCGTGGCGATCGATGCCAAGGCCGCGCGTGTGCTCGCGAGCTACGAGGTGCAGGCGGCCGGCCAGGTGCGGAGCGCAGGCGCGATGCTAGCGTTCGAGCACAGCGGGGCGGTGGGCGGACTGCTCTGTCCGATCGTGCGACAATAGAGGTCACAACACGGGCAGCACCCGAGGGGCCGCACCGCGTGCCGTTGACTGAGACCTGTGCACACGCCAATGGCTTTCTGCGAGGCTCCTGTAGTACAGAGGCCATCGCGGAGTGTGTCTACTGCGGCAAGCCGTTCTGTGGACAACACGGGGAGCTGGGCGCGGATTTCACCAATGTCTGCGATCGAAAGACGTGCGTTGCGAAAACTCGCGATGTCCAAGCGCATATCGAGTGGAAAGAACGCGTCTCGGCGGCGAACAAGTTCAGCGTCTGCGCCGCCGATGAGTGCCAGGACCGGATGCGGCACCTCTGCTCACGCTGCCACCTGATGTTCTGCGCGGAGCACGTGGCCGAGCATACGGTCGTGAACCGAACCGTGATGCCGACTCGGCGCGAGATCGTGATCATGTGCAATCACTGCCGCGACCGCCGTCGACTCTGGGACTAGCGCGCTCGTTCTTGGTCTCGAACGCTCTGGTCTTGTGCGCTGTGTCGTCTCGATGGCGACGAGTTGGCGTGTGCGAGCGGACGTGAGCCTCGAGGGCTACGTGTAGAGGATGCGGAAGGCTTGCGGGTCGCGGTCGCGCACGGGGTTTGTGCCGGGCGCCATGTCGTTCCAGCGGGCGAGCATGCGGTGGATGTCGGCTGACATCGCCATCGAGCGGCCTGCGATCGTTTCGCCAATCACGTTGCCGGTCGGGTCGACGATGAAGCCGCCGCCGTTGGCTGCCGTGTCGCTCGCGCAGATCACGTAAGCGCGTTCCTCGTTCGCTCGTGCGCGCGCGATGGTGCGCAGCGGGGCGCCGACGGCGCCAGCCGACCAGGCGATGATCTCGGCGCCGCGCAGCTTCAGACCTCGAGCGACCTCGGGCACCATGCCCTCGACGCCGGCCATCAGGCCGATGTTGCCGATGCTGGTCTGCACGACCGGAGCGGGCAGATCGCCGTGCGAGAAGCCCATGTCTTCCTCGGCGGGGGTGAGGTGGGTCTGCCGGTGCGCGCCGAGCACAGTGCCACCGCCGAGCAGGTACGCGGTGCGATACGTGCGGCCCTCGACGCGCTCGGCGATGGTCGCCATGAGCAGGATGCCGGTCTCGCGGGAGAGCGGCTGGAGCAACAGCGGGAGCAGCTCCTGCTGGCTCAAACCTCGAATGTCGCTGCCGCTGAGATCGGGTAGCACCACCAGCGAACTGCCCTGCTGCCAGAGCGAGCGCACGAGCGTGCCGACCTGCTCGATCAGATCGACGGCGGACGGGATCGCATCGAAGCTGATCGCGGCGGCGCGCGCACCGCCACCGTCGACGGTGAGCGGCTGACGTGCGAGCCACGAGGCACGCGAAACGTCACCTGCCATTGAGGCGTCCTCGTACAACTCGGGACGACGTGGGATGGGCTGCGCACGCGGCGTGTCGAGATCGATCGTGTAGACGACGATGCCGGGCTGATCGGGGGGTGCGGCGGCAACCCAGTTGCCGTTGGGACCGCAGACACCGGAGCGGCCGGCGTAGATCAGCGTGTCGGCCTCGGGGCCGCACTTGTCGGCGGCGACGATCCAGGTGCGGTTCTCGATCGCTCGCGCGGGGATCAGGTAGTCGACCTGCGGCGTGGAAAGCGCTGCTGGATCGCGGCCGGACGAGACCCACGCGGTGCTATCGACGAGCACCTCGGCGCCGCCGAGGGCGAGCGCGCGCGGGATCTCGGGGAGCCGCGCGTCGGCGCAGACGAACATGCCGGTACGCGTGCCAGCGACCTCGAACACCTCGTGCGTGGTGCCGGGTGTGAACCATTCGCTGTCGAAGTGCCAGAGGAACGCCTTCGGGGTACGGCCCTGCACCCGTCCGTCCGGGCCGATGAGCACGCTCGCGTTCTCGAGGCGACCCATGGCGGGTGTACCCGGGCGACCGTGCAGCACGAGACCCGCGGCGATCGAGGTCTGGTAGCGCTGCGCGCGCTCACCAAGGATCGCGAGCACCTCGTCGTCCGGCAGCACGCCGGCGGCGTCGTAGACGGCGCGCGAGTGCAGAAAGTACGCGGGGTACGAGGCCTCCGGCAGCACGATCAGATCAGGGTGCGGCGTTGCCAGCGCAGCCTGATCGATGTGCGCGAGGAGGTCGTCCCACGCCTCGCGGTGCTGAGCGAGGTCGAAGGCGCGCAGCTGCAGCAGCGCGACGGTGAGCGTACGAGCCATGCGCTAGCCCGCAGCGACCGGGTTTGAGAGCACGCCGATGCCGCCGAGCTCAACCTCGACGATGTCACCAGCACTGAGCTGGCTCGTCGCGCCGGGGGTGCCTGTGTAGACGACGTCACCGGGCTCGAGCGTCATGGCGCTGGTGATGAAGGCGATGCATGCGCGCACCGAGTAGATCATCTCGCTGGTGCTGGCCTTCTGGACTTCCTTGCCGTTGAGGCGCACCTCGATGTCGATCGCCTCCGGGTCGAGGCCGGTCGTGATCCACGGGCCCATCGCGGTGAAGGTGTCGGAGGACTTGGCTCGCCACCACTGGAGGTCGCCGGCCTGCCACTCGCGGGCGGAGACGTCGTTGCCGCAGGTGTAGCCGAGCACGTAGTCGTCGACCTGATCCTCAGTGAGATTCTTCGCGCGACGGCTGATGACGGCAACGACCTCGCCCTCCTCATCCACGCGGCCGGCGTTCGGCGGCAGAATGATCGAGGACGAGGGGCCGATCAGCGAGTTGGGGGCCTTCAAGAACGGCTCCGGCTTCGACGGGATCGTGCGGTCGCCGATGTGCGTGTAGTAGTTCAGACCGATGGCAACGATCTTGCCCGGCTGGATCGGCGCGAGCAGCTCGACCTGCGACATCGGATAGATGTCGCCCGTCTCCTGGAGGCTCCCCAGCGGGCCACCCTTCACGAGGTGGACTCGACGGCCGCGGATGATGGCCGTGCTGGTGCGCCCCTCGGCGCGTACGCGAGCGATTTTCAGGGACGTATTTCTTGCCATGGGGGCACTCTAGCACTGGCTCGCGCGCCTCGGGCCAGTGGTGGGTGGGTGCGCTTTGCAGGGCCTGGAAGGGCGTCATTCCCGATCAGATTTGCGTGCTACCATTGGCCGCCGAGCGATACCCTGCCCCGGTACATGAACGCCCCTGAAGGAGGCCGACGCTGCTCGCCATCTACAACTCGATGACCGGCACCGTTGACCCGCTCGAGACCGTCGAGCCGAACGTGGCGCGCATGTACGTCTGCGGCATCACCCCCTACGACGTGGGGCACCTGGGGCACGCACTGACGTTCGTGGTCTTCGACACCGTGCATCGCTACCTGGAGTTCTGCTCCTACGAGGTGCTGCACGTCCAGAACATCACAGACATCGATGACGACATGATCCGGAAGGCGAAGGAGCTGGGGACCGACATCCCGACGCTCACCGACCGGAACCACAGCATCTACCTGGCGGAGATGGACGCACTGAACGTGCAGCGCCCGATGGCGTTCCCTCGGGTGTCCGAGTCGATTCCGCAGATCATCGAGCTGGTGCAAAGCCTGATCGACAACGGGCACGCCTATGTCGTGGACGGCTACGTGTTCTTCGACGCGACGAGCGCACCTCGATTCGGGGCGCTGAACCAGCGCACGCTGGAGCAGCTGCGCACGGATCCGCCGAAGAGCGACAGCATCCCCTCGGAACCTGCGCACCTGAAGCGTGACCCGCTCGACTTCCTGCTCTGGCAGCCCTGTACCGAGGCGGACGCGCACTGGGACTCGCCGTGGGGCGAGGGCCGGCCGGGCTGGCACGTGGAGTGCTCAGCGATGGTGCGCGCGACGCTCGGCAACCGGATCGACATTCACGGCGGCGGCAAAGATCTGCGCTACCCGCACCACGAGTCAGAGATCGTGCAGTCCGAGTGTGCGAGCGGCGAAGCGCCGTACGTCGGCACCTGGATGCACATCGGCACCCTCATGCTCGACGGCGTGAAGATGTCGAAGTCGCTGGGCAACCTGGTGAAGGTGAGCGAGTTGCTCACCGAGGGCCACAGCCCCGACGCGATCCGCCTCGGACTGCTGGGCACGCACTACCGCGCCGACCACGACTGGTCGAACGACGAGCTCGAGGGGTGGGAGCGCAAGGCGTCGCTGCTGCGCACGGCGCTGCACGCACCGGGCGGCGGGCCTGACCGACTGCGCGTCGAGTCGCGCCGACTCGAGTTCATGGACGCGATGGACGACGACTTCGACACGCCAGCGGCGATCGAGATCCTGGTACGCATCGCCGAGGACATCATCGCGGGGCAGCTGGATGCGACGACGGCGAAGCCGACACTGGTCGAGCTAGCTGATGTGCTCGGTCTTCGCCTCGGACGCGAGGGTTAGTCCGCAGGTCACAGTGCTTCGGGGCTTTGGCACGCATCGTGTACGCTCTGTGTGGGTAGCGGGCGACTCCCGCACCCAAGGAGAGCTGTGTGTTATCCCTCGGCGGCCTGTTGGCCGTGCTGGTGCTCGTCTTCGTCAATGCCTGCTTCGTCGCTGCTGAGTACGCGCTCGTCACGGTCCGCAAGACACGTGTCGATCAGATGGTTGCTGAACGTCGTCCTGGTGCGCGGATTGTGGCCGAGGCGCGTGAGCGCCTCGATTCATATATCGCTGCGTGCCAGCTCGGGATCACGATGGCCAGTCTGGCGCTCGGTTGGGTCGGTGAGCCGGCGCTCGCGCACATCATCGAGCCGCTCACCGGGTGGATTGGCAGCCATGTCGTCTCGGTGATCATCTCGTTCGCGATCATCACGGCGATCGAGGTCACGGCGGGTGAGCTCGCGCCGAAGAGCGCGGCGCTGCAGCACCCGGAGCGCACGGCGCTGATCCTCGTGCCGGTGCTGCGTTTGTTCCTGATCGTGTTCCGGCCGGTGATCGCGGTGCTCAACGCAGGCGGTCAGCTGGTGGCGCGGATGATCGGCGCGGGCGGACTGGTCAGTGAGTCCTCGCACGTCAACGCCGAGGAGCTGCGATTGGTCGTGCAGGCGAGCGCGGAGGCCGGCGCGATCGACTCGGGCGAGCAGATCCTGCTCGACCGCGTGCTGCGCTTCGGCGACCTCAACGTCGCGAATATCATGGTGCCGCGCACCGAGGTGATCGCGCTGTCGATGGAGATGACGCCGGACGAGGTGCGCGAGATCGTGCGACAGCACAACTACTCGCGGTACCCGGTGTATCGGAAGGACATCGATGATCTGATCGGCGTGCTGCATGTGCGCGACCTGATGCTCGATGGGCACTCGCCCACGATCGGCTCATTGCTTCATGAGCCGATCGTGGTGCCGAGTCACATCGAGCTCGATCGCCTCGTCACGGCGATGCGCCAGCGGCGTGAGCACTTCGCGATCGCCGTGGACGAGTTCGGCGGCACGGACGGCATCGTGACGCTCGAGGATGTGCTTGAGGCGATCCTCGGCGATGTGTCGGATGACGATGAGGGCGAGCAGTTCGTACAGCGCAGGCCGGATGGGAGCATTCGCATCGACGGCCTCGATAGCGTGGACGTACTCGACGAGCTGCTGGGGACGGCGGCCGACGAAGGGCCGTACAACACTGTTGGTGGTTATGTCATGGAGCGTGTAGGCCGCATCCCGGAGGTCGGCGACAGCGTCGAGCTTGGCGGCTACATCCTCGTGGTCACCGAGATGGACGAGATGCGGATCGCGTTCCTCGAAGCCCTGCCGATACCGGATCGCGTCTCGGACGCATCGAGCGAAAGCGCTTAGCCTCTACTGCTTCGGCGGCTCTGACTTTGCGTCTTCGGGCTTCGGGTCATCTCGATGCAGCTCGGCCTCGAAGGCATCGCGCACGTTTTTCGGGACAGTGAGACGTGCGGCGATACGAGCGGCGCGCAGCGCAGCACCCTTGAGCTCATCCTGGTGCTCACGCGCGTAGTCGGCGGCTTCCTGTGCGACGTGCTGGATGCGCGGGCCGGCAGCATCAGCGGCGCGCTGCACACGCTCGACAGCGTCTTCGGCGATGCCCTCGACGCGGTGAATGCCGCCAACGAAGCCTTCGCGTGCGCGCTGGTTGAGGTCCTCTCCAGCGAACCAGGCACCGCCCGTGCCGCGACGGATGTTCGGCGGGAGCGGCGTCAAGTTCTGGGGCTCCTCTGGCTCACCAAACGTGGGCTGCGGGTTCGGGGCGTCCTCGTGCACGCCGTCGCCTGATCCGACCATCGTTGTCTCCTCGACGGGCACGTAGGTGTAGCGGAAGTCGCAGTACGCGGCGCCCTGCATGATCGTCTGCGTGCGCTCCAGCTTGAGGTTGGGCGAGTAGCCCTCCGACAGCGAGAAGTCGCGCACGCAGGAGAGCACGCTGCCGAGGTCGCGCGCGCCGAGACGCTGGTACATCTCCGCGAAGCGGCACTGCGTGACATTGAAGTCGAGGTGCGTGGCATCGGTGCGCACGTCCTCGATCGTGAGGTCGCCGCCTGCGCCGCCCCATGAATCGCGCACCTGCGTGAAGCCCTCGAGATCCTCGCGGCGGAGAGCCTGCGCGACGTCAGCGCCCTGCTCGCGCGCGATCGCCTCGATGGTCTCGCGGGCGAGGGTGTGCGCGCGCTCGACACCGAGCTCCAGCTCGAGGTGGCGGATGAAGGGGATGAGCACTTCGGCTTCGATGCCGCGGCGCTGGAGCAGCCGTTCCGGCTGGGTTTCGCCCTGAGGATTCGTCATTGGCCTAGGGTACTGCGCTCGTTAGCGACCGGTGTGCTGCCGCCACGCATCGACGATGCGTTGGTCATGCGGGAAGGCGAGATCGGGGAGCGCGTCGAGGGCGAACAAGCCGACCTCGTACGCCTCATCGCCGGGGGTGGGTTCGCCGGCGGTGATGGTGGCGGCATAGGCGACGAAGACGACGGGGTCGCCGGCGGTGCTGTAGACGCCGAGCAGCGAGTCGATGCGCACCTCGACGTTCGCTTCTTCGCGGGCCTCGCGCGCGGCAGCCTCCTCGACGACCTCGCCGCCGTCGACGAAGCCGGAGGGGAACGACCATTTGCCCATCATCGGCTCGTGGTTGCGGCGAATCAGCAGGATGCGGCCGTCGCGCTCGGCGACAACGCCAGCACCGACCTTCGGGTTCGACCAGCGGACGTAGCTGCAGCGCGGGCAATGCGGCAGGTTGCTCGGACCACCGTCGGGCAGCATCTCTGCGCCACAGACGGGGCAGTAGCCATGCTCGTGCTGGGCGGCGTCGTGCTGGGTCATAGCGCTAGAAGAAAAGGACGACGCGTCGGAACTGCTCGATCGCGTGTCCCTGCTCATCCACCCAGCGCTCGCGGATCACCGGCGCGATGCTCTCGTCGAACTGGCTCTTGTGGAGCAGCAGCGCCTCGATCTTCAACTCCAGCACAGTGCTGATATCGACGTTGAAGGTGGGGTGGTTCGCGCCCCAGAGATAGAGCTCGCGGACCTTGTGCGGGCGCAGGCCGGCCTCGATGTGCTCCGGGAAGTTGAGGCGGTCACGCGCGGCGGGGTAGACGGCGTCCACGGTGGCGAGGCCGCTGATGCGGTGGTCGCTGTGGTTCACGAAGGAGTCCTGGATGATCACCGGCTCCGGGTCGTGCGTGTAGACGGCGAACGGCTGGAACTCGCGAATCTCGCGCACGATGGCACCGAGCAGCTCGCGTGAGTAGACGAGCTCGCCATCGGTGAAGCCGAGGAAGTGCACCTCTTGCACGCCGATGTGGGCGGCGGCGACGCGCTGCTCCTCGGCACGGGTCGTGACGAGCAGTTCGGGCGTGAAGGCTTCGTCATCGGAGCCCTTGGAGCCGTTGGTGACGACGAGGTAGCGCACCTCCCAGCCGGCTCGGACGAGCAGCGCGGCGGTGCCGGCGGCGCCGAAGTCGGCGTCGTCGGGGTGCGCGGCGATGACCATGGCGCGGCGGCGCTCGCCCTTGGAGGCGTCAGGCTCGCCCGGAGGCTGGTTGCCGAAGAGATCCTCAAGTCCAGATGCCATCGCTCCACCCTACCGGCGCAGCCGGCTTTCGCCCAGCCGGCACGGCCGGTTTTCGCCCGGCGTTACGTGGCGTCGGGCGAAGTCGAACGGGTGTGTCAAAACGATTGACGGTGCGCGGAGGATTGAGTACGTTTGTTGCGAACATCTGTGCCCCACACTCGTGGGGTGGGCCTCGCCCAGCGTTGCTGGTGCGTGGGCAGGCATTCAGGGGTGGTCTCTCGCAAGGAGGCCAAATGCGGTGGGTACGTAGGAGTTTCTATGGCTGACGGACTGTCGGAGAAGCAGCAGCGGATCCTGGATTACGTACAGGAGTTCCTGGACGAGCACGACTACCCGCCCTCGATCCGGGACATCCAGCAGGGCTGCGAGATCTCCTCGACCTCCGTCGTCGACTACAACCTGAAGCGACTCGAGGAGCGCGGGCTACTGCGCCGCGACCGCGAGATCTCGCGGGCCATCCAGCTGCCAGGCGCCCAGTCGCGCCGGCGCGTCCTGACTGTGCCGGTGCTCGGGAAGATCGCGGCTGGTCTGCCGATCCCCACGCCGCCCGAGGTGCTGCCAGAGGGCTACGACGAGATCGAGGTCACTGACGAGCAGGTGAAAGGCCGCACCAACGCCTTCGCACTGCGCGTCGAGGGCACCTCGATGATCGATGCGCTGATCAACGATGGCGACATCGTGATCCTCGAGCCGACGCAGAGCTGTGACGACGGTGACGTTGTGGCGGTGTGGCTGAAGGCCGAGAACGAGACGACGCTAAAGAAGTTCTTCCACGAGGGCGACCGCATTCGCCTGCAGCCAATGAACACGACGATGCAGGCGTTCTACACCTCGCCTGACAACATCGAGGTGCAGGGCAAGGTCCTCTCAGCCATCCGCCAATCCTGGTAGGCGACTCGTCGCTTTTTCTCGCTAGCGCTGCAACGAGCGTGCTCTTCTGGGCACGCTCGTTTGTTTGTGTGCGGTTTCGGCAGGGCTGTGCGTGGGGACGCGATGCCGGTGCGATGGGCATCTCGGTCTGATGTGCGTGGAGCGGATGCTCGCGCACTGAGGAGTTGCCATGCCGTCGCTGCAGCCGTTGTGGGTGGATCGCACTGACCAGCGACGGTACGAGCGGCTGACCGGTGAGATCGAGGCCGATGTCGCGGTGATCGGCGCGGGGATCGTGGGGGCCACGGCGGCGCTGCTGCTGCGACAGCAGGGGTTGCGTGTGGTGCTGCTCGAGGCGCTGCGTGTGGGCGCGCAGGTCACGGGCGGCTCGAGCGCGAAGGTGACGTCGCAGCACTCGATGATCTATCGCGATCTCTCGAAGATCTTCGATGCACAGCTCGCGCGACGCTACGGCGCGGCGAACGAGTGGGCGCTCGGCGAGGTCGAACGGATGGTGAGCGCACTCGGGATCGAGTGCGCGTTCGAGCGCCGCTCGGCATACACGTATGCGATCACTCCGGAGCGCGAAGACGACCTCCGCGACGAGGCACGGATCGCAACAGAGCTCGGGCTACCCGCGCAATTCACCTCGAACGTGCCGTTGCCGTTCTCAACGGTTGGCGCAGTGCGCTTCGACGAGCAGGCGCAGTTTGATTCGTTCGCGTACACGGCCGGCCTCGTCGCTGCATTCGATCGCGAGGGTGGGCCGGTGTTCGAGGAGAGCCGCGTGACGTCGCTCGACGATCATGGCGGCGTGACCGTGCGCACCGAGGCGGGTGTCGTACGGGCTCGTGACGTGATCATCGCAACGACGCTGCCGTTCATCGACGACGGCATGTACTACACACGCACCACGCCGAAGGCACACGCGGTGATCGCGGCACGCGTCACCAGCGAGCCAGTCGATGGCATGTTCATCAGCATCGACGACCCCACGCGCTCGATGCGATCGGCGCGACGCGGCGACCATCACTGGCTGCTCGTGGTCGGGCCGGCGTACACGCCGGGTGACTCGGATACCGCGCAGGAGCTCGCGACGATCGAGGCGTTCGCGCGCGAGCATTTCCAGGTCGAGGGGATCGACTATCGCTGGTGGAACGAGGACTACTACTCGGTCGATCGGCTGCCGTACATCGGGCGCATCGAG
>QWQU01000020.1 GCA_003670735.1 Chloroflexota bacterium
ACATCCTCCGCTCGTAGCTTCATTCGCGAGCCGGAGGTGGTCTGCCCGATCTGCGAGGGGGCGCGCTTCGTGCGCGTTACCTCGGATCCCGCTGACGAGCGCTTTGGCCGCCCACAGCCGTGTCAGTGCGTGCGCGCCGAGGATGACCGCACGCGCACCGATCGACTGCTGCGCTACTCGCAGCTCGGCGCGATGTCGCGCTTCACGTTCGAGACGCTGCTGCCGCGTGGTCGCTCCACCAACCCGATGGCGCAGGAGCGCTACGCACATGTCGTCGAGGCGGCGCGTAAGTTTGCTGATGATCCGCGTGGCTGGATGGTGCTCACGGGCGTGCCCGGCAGTGGCAAGACGCACATCGCGGCGGCGATTGCGAGCCGCGCGATCGAGCGCGGCAACGCCGCGCTCTTCCTGACCGTCGCGGACCTGCTCGACCAGCTGCGGGCGTCGTACTCCGATGACGCCGAGGTGCCGTACGAGCGACTGCTCGACCAGATTCGCTCAGCACCGCTCGTGATCTTGGATGACCTCGACGCATATGCGGACACGGCCTGGGCGCGCGAGAAGTTCTACCAGGTCGTCTCGCACCGCTTCCACGCAGCGTTGCCGACGGTGTTCACGTGCGACAAGTCGCCCGAGGAGATTGACGACCGGCTGGGTGCGCGGCTGACTGATCCGTCGCTGTCACAGGTGTTCACGCTCGCGGAGCGCGAGCGGCCTCGCTACGTGAATATCGGCGGCATGACCCGCGAACGACTTGCGGGCTTCACGTTCGACACGTTCCGCCCCGGCGGCAAGTCCGTGCGCGGGCACGATGCATCGCTCGAAGGTGCGTATCGCGAGGCGCGCAAGTGGGCGGAGCAGCCGCGCGGCTGGCTCGTGTTCTTCGGTGGCAGCGGGCGCGGCAAGACGCACCTCGCGGGCGCGATTGCCAACTATCGGCTCGATGCCGGCGATGGCGTCTGCTTTGCCAACGTGCCGGACCTGCTCGATGAGTTGCGTGCCTCGTTCGCTCCGGATTCGCCGACGCGCTACGACGACCTGTTCGCGCGACTGCGCGAGGCGCAGATCCTCGTGCTTGACGACTTCGGTGCGCACCAGACGACGCCGTGGGCGCAGGAGAAGCTCTACCAGATCCTGAACTTCCGCTACGAAGGCGGAATGCCGACTGTGATCACGACAAACACTGAGATGAGCAAGCTGGACGCGCGCATCTCCTCGCGCATCGGTGACCTGCGGAACTCAGTGCTGTACGAGATCGACGCGCCCGACTACCGCATGGGGTAGTCCTCGAACGTTACTCGTCGGGGTAGCGGTAGCCGAACGACTCGACCCACGTGCGATGCGCGGCATGCTCGGCGGCGGCGAGTCGCACGATCTCCTCGAGGTCTGCGGCGGTGGGCCGCTGTGCGGGGACCTCGTAGCGCGCGCCATGTGAGAAGTTCGAGGACGGGAAGAAGCGTTCGAGCAGCTGACGGTGCTGCTTGCGTGCCTCGTCGTATGCGTAGATCAGCTGCACGTGCGCGTCGCCGGAGACCATCGGCTTTTTCCTATTCGTTTGTGGCGCCGTCGCGGCGCAGTAGCGCACCGGACAGCGTGAAGAGCGCACCGGCGATGACGACCGGCATGAATAGCACGAGCTCGACGATCGCGACCGACAGCAGCGTGACGCCGGCCGGATGCAAGAAGAGCACCCAGGCGATCGCGAGCAGCGCGCCACCGAGCATCAGCAGCTGGCCGACCGTGAACGGCCAGCGCCAGGCGGCCCAACCGACCGCAGCCAGCACGGCGATCTCGAGGAGATGAATGGCGGCGCCGAGGTTGCCGTCGAGCAGTTCGATTCCGATCACTAACAGCAGCACGATCGCGGGGATGACGAGGCTGATGGTGCCGAGCGTGCGGAAGCGAGCGGACTGACCGGGCACGGCTAGTCGGGTTGCGAGGTGGGGACGGGCGCGATGCCCTCCTGCCAGGTCGCACCGTTCGGGCCGTATTCCTTCTTCCAGACGGGCACGGTCTCCTTGATGCGGTCGACCGTGCGGAGCGCGGCGTCGAAGGCGTCCTTGCGGTGCGCGGCGGAGACAGCGACCAGCAGCGAGACGTCACCGATGCTCATCGGGCCGGTGCGGTGGTGGGCGGCGATGTCGTAGACCTCGCGGTTGGCGTAGTCGCGGAGCACCTCGGCGGCGACGGCGGCGAGCTGCTTCTCGGCCATCGGCCCGTAGGCCTCGTACTCGAGGCGGAGCACCTCGTGACCCTCGTGGTGGTTGCGGACGATGCCCTCGAAGAGCACGACGGCGCCTGAGGCGTCGGTGCGCACGAGCTCGCGCAGGGCGTCGCGGTCGAGCACCTGGTCGGTGCAAAGGAAGCGCGGGGCGTCCGCGCCGCCGGCGATCGGCGGGATCAGGGCGACGACGTCGCCGTCGCGGATCGGGGCGTCGCCCTGGCGGGTGTATTCCTCGTTGACGGCGATCGCGACGGTCTCGAGCTGCGGCTTGAGGGCCGGCACGCGCTCCGCGAAGCGCTGGCGGAACTCGGTGACCGTGACGCTGTCGCCCTCGAACTCCTGATCGAGGTCGCTGGAGCCGGCGAGCTCGCGGAGCGAGGCAAAGAGCTTCACGGTGACGTGCACGAGGGACCTCCGGTCGTGATCCCAGTATAGGCGTCGGGCTCGGACCGTCCGAGCGACCGTCTGCCGCCTATGCTCCGCGCCATGGATCTCCACCTCGTCGCCACTGAGCTGCTCGACGCGCTACTCCCACAGCGGTGCGTGGCCTGCGAGCGCTTCGGCTCGGCGCTGCACCTCGCATGCCTCGAGGCTGAGCCTGCCGCGTCGGACGAGCCGCGCTGTGGCCAGTGCTGGCGGCCGGGGGTGGCCTCCCCGTGCGCGAGTTGCGTAGCCGCGCCGCCGGCGTTCGAGGCGTTGCGGACGCCGTATCGGTTCGAGGGCGCCGTCCGCCGCGCCCTCCTCGAGGCGAAGTTCCGAGGTGTGACCAACGTCCTACCGCTGCTCGGTGAGCGGGCGGCGGCGGTGGTGCCCGAGGCGTGGCAGCCGACGATGGTCGTGCCGGTACCGCTGCACCGGTCGCGTGAGCGGGAGCGTGGCTATAACCAGGCCGCGCTGATCGGCGGCGCGGTCGCATGCATCCTCGGCGTGCCCTGCGAGGTGGGTGTGCTCAAGCGTGCTCGTGCGACGGTGCCGCAGGCGACGCTGCGTGCCGCAACACGCGCGCAAAACCTCACGCACGCGTTCGAGTGTGCGCCGCTGCCCGCTGGCGCACGTGTGCTGCTCGTTGATGACGTGACGACGACCGGCGCGACGTTCGAGGCATGCGCTCGCGCGCTACTCGGAGCAGGGGCGACGGCGGTGTTCCCACTCGCGGTTGCGCGAGAGGACTAGCGAGCGAGCTCGAACGCCTCGGAGCACGTTTCACACTGGGTATCGCGTTGGGCTCGTGAACGTTCGTACAATCATTGGGTCAGGTCATCGGTGCCGCGTTCAGCAGGTGCTCTCCCCAGATGATCATCACCGTCGCTCTCAACCCTGCTGTGGATCAGACCGTGGAAGTCGACCGCCTCGCGCGTGCCGACACGAACCGCGTGCTCTCGATGCGCTTCGACATCGGCGGCAAGGGCATCAACGTCGCGCGAGCGTTGAAGGCGATTGGCTACGAGGCGCTTGCGGTCGGCTTCGCGCCCGGCATCCAGGGTCGTCAGATCGTCGACCAACTGGAGGACAGCGGCATCGGCTGCGACTTCGTCGATGTACCGGGCGAGGTGCGCACGAACATCACGATCCTCGATCGCGCCAATCACGTGGACACGCAGCTCGCACTCCCCGGCCCCACTCTTGCTCCTGAGTCCGTTGCTCAGCTCGTCGATCGCGTTCGCCAGCGCATTCGCGCCGGCGGCTGGCTGGTGCTCGCTGGCTCGATCCCGCCGCCCGGTGATCCGTCGATCTACATCGACATGATCAACATGGCGACTGAGCGTTACTGCCAGACGGTGCTCGACGCTGACGGCCCGGTGATCGAGGCGGTGCTGAGCGCGGGCGCACGTCCCACGCTGCTCAAGCTGAACAGCCACCAGCTCGCACGGTTCTCGCACATGACCATCGAGTCAGTTGATGACGCGATCATCGCGGCGCGTCGCCTCCAGGAGCGCGGGATCCCGAACGTCGTCGTGACGCTGGGCCCCGAGGGTGCGATCGCGGTCACGCCGGAGGGCGAGTTCCGGGTGCAGCCGTCACGCGTGCTGGTGGTCTCCGCGGTTGGTGCGGGTGACGCGTTCCTGAGTGGACTGATTGGTGGCCTCGTGCGCCACGGGACGTGGGCCGAGGCGCTTACGCTGGCCTCGGCTGCCGCGGCGGCAACCTGCATGGCGCCCGGGACGCAGCTCTGCGAGCACGCGGGCATCGAGCAGCTGCTGCCGAAGCAGCACGTTGACCGGCTCGTGCCAGCGGGAGCGCACTAGCCACCGAGCGTCGATAATCCTCAGAAATTGCGGCAGCGCATGACGAGGTGCTGCGCTACCGTATTTGTCTCTCCACCTCGGAAGTCTCGCCGCCGGGCGTCCAGGCCCCTGCGGTGTGGAAGGCGGGCCCTATGACCACGACGACACACCTGAGCGCATTGAGCGCCACTGACCCGGCGATCGCTGCGGCGATCGGTCGCGAGGAAGCGCGTGAGCGGAACACGCTCGAGATGATCGCTTCGGAGAACTTCACCTCGTCCGCCGTGCTGGAGGCGGTGGGCAGCGTGCTCACCAACAAGTACGCCGAGGGCTACATCGGCAACCGCTACTACGGCGGCTGCGAAGTGATCGACGAGATTGAGTCGATCGCGATCCAGCGTGCGACCTCGCTGTTCGGCATGGAGCACGCCAACGTGCAGCCGCACTCCGGCGCGCAGGCGAACATGGGCGTGTACATGGGCGTGATCAAGCCCGGTGACACGGTCATGGGCCTGAAGCTCGACCAGGGTGGTCACCTGACGCACGGTTCGAACGTGAACTTCTCCGGCAAGCTCTACAACTTCGTCTCGTACGGCGTGGAGCGTGAGTCGGAGACGATGGACTACGAGCAGATGGCCGAGGTCGCGCGTGAAGCGCGTCCGAAGATCATCGTGGTTGGCGCGACTGCCTACCCGCGCATCATCGACTTCGCGCGCGCGCGTGCAATCGCGGATGAGGTCGGCGCGCTGCTGATGGCTGACATGGCGCACATCTCGGGTCTCGTTGCCGGTGGTGTGCACCCGAGCCCGGCAGGCCTCGCGCAGATCGTCACGTCGAGCACGCACAAGACGCTGCGTGGCCCGCGCGGCGGCATGATCCTCTGCGACGCATCGCTGGCGCGACAGATCGACCGCGGCGTCTTCCCTGCCTCGCAGGGTGGCCCGCTGATGCACGTCGTGGCCGGCAAGGCCGTCGCATTCCTCGAGGCATCGACCGAAGAGTTCAAGACCTACACACGGCAGATCGTCGAGAACGCCCAGGTGCTGGCCGAGGCGCTGATCGACGCCGGCCTGCGTGTGATCAGCGGCGGCACGGACAACCACCTGCTGCTGGTTGATGTGACGACCAAGGGCCTCAACGGCAAGTCCGCTGAGGACGCGCTCTCGCGCTGCGGGATCGTCGTGAACAAGAACGCCATCCCGTACGACCAGCTGCCGCCGAACGTCGCGTCCGGCATCCGCATCGGCACCCCGGCGCTCACCTCGCGTGGTCTCGGCCCGGTCGAGATGCGTCGGGTTGGCGAGCTGATCGTGCGCGTGCTGGAGGCTCCCGAGGACTCGCAGGTCACAAAGGAAGTCACGGCCGCTGTGCGTGAGCTCTGCGAGACGCACCCGGCACCGGGCGTGCCGCTCGCGTAGGCTCGCCACCATGCAATCACCCGAGGAGCTCTTTCACTTCTCGGAGCAATCGGGGCTCGACGTGTTCGAGCCCCGACTCATACCCGCGCGACCCGAGGTGACTGAGCCACTGGTCTGGGCGGTCGATGCCGAGCATGCGTTCACATACTGCTTCCCTCGTGACTGTCCGCGAATCGTGATCTGGCGACTGCCGACCTCGACCGATGCGGACTGGCAGCGGTGGCTCGGCGCATCGACGGCGCGCGCGGTGGCATATGTCGAGTACGCATGGCTCGAGCGCATGCGCACGACTCGCCTATTCCGCTACCGGTTCCCCAGCGACTCATTCGAGCCGGCTGGAGCGCTCGGTGGCCCTGGCAACTACAGCAGCCGCAGTGCGGTCACCGCCTCCGGAGTGGATGAGCTCGACGATCTGTTCGAGGTGCTGCGGGTGGCCGGCGTGGAACTGCGCGTGCTCGATCGCCTCGCACCGCTGCGCGGGGCGTGGGACTCGACGCTCCACGTCAGCGGGTTCCGGCTGCGTAACGCGCAGGACTGGCCGGGCTAGCGGCACTAGAGTTGTCTAGTTATGGCGGCGTTGACCCTCCTGAGTGGCCGTCCGTATACTCACTGCCCCGGTGCAGGCGGCCTGTGACATGGTCGTCCGGTTACTGCTCAGGTCAGTAGCCGTCCGTTGTATGGTGACCCCGGCCTCGTGAGGCCTTGGTCATGGTGGGAGTTTCCGTTTGAGCGAATACGAACTGCTGTACATCATCAGCCCGCGGGTGCCGGCGGATGATGTCCAAAACGCGATCGAGCGTGTGAGCGCGCAGATCGTGTCTCAGGGCGGTGAAGTGCTGTCCGTGGACAACTGGGGCCGTCGCCGCCTCGCCTACCCGATCCGCCAGTTCTTCGAGGGCACTTACGTGCTCACGACGATGGAGATGCCACCGGCGGGCGCTGTGGGCCTCGAGAAGTCGCTGATTCTGGCCGAAGAGGTGATTCGTCACATGCTGATCAGCGGGATCATCCCGCGGACCGGCGGTCGGCCGCGCGACGAGCGCGAGCAGTACTCGGACGCCCCGTCTGCGCCGATGGCGCTGGCGATGGGTGCTGACGACGACGCGCCGACGGCGAGCGAAGCCGCAGCTGAGCCAGTCGCTGCCGAGCCGGAGGCTGCCGAGCCGGAGGCTGTCGAGTCGGCAGCAACCGAGCCGGTCGAGGCTGACGCTGCAGCGGCTGAGCCGGCAACGGCCGAACCCGCGACGGCCGAGTAGAACCGCACCTCCCCAACCCCGAACCGGGGGAATGGCAGAACCATGCTGAACAAGGTGATGGTCATCGGAAACCTCGGGGCAGACCCTGAGGCGCGCTACACGGCGAACGGCACGATGGTGTGCGAGTTCCGTGTGGCGGCGAACGAGAACTTTACGGATCGAGCTGGCCAGCGCCAGTCGCGAACCGAGTGGTTCCGCGTGATCGCATATCAACGTCTCGCCGAGATTTGCTCGCAGTACCTGCAAAAGGGGCGACAGGTCTACGTCGAGGGTCGATTGCAGACTCGATCCTGGGACGGCCAGGACGGCCAGAAGCACTACGTCACTGAGCTCATCGCCAACACGGTGCAGTTCCTCGGTGGCCAGGGTGGTGCTGGCGGTGGTGGCGAACGGACCGAGTCGTTTGACCCGGGCATGCCGGTGGGCGCGGACGGCGGTGGCGACATCGACCCCGACGACCTGCCCTTCTAACCAGTAGGACAGCGCCCTCGAACGAGGGCGGTACGCGAAGAGAGCACCCATGACGACCGAAGAGATGAACGCCCCCGGCTCCGACGGGCCCCGCGATTTTCGCGGTGGCGACCGTGAGGATCGCGGTGGTGGCGGTGGCCGTCGCTTTGGCGCACGACGCCGAGGCTGTGCCTTCTGCATCGACAAGATTGAGCACGCTGACTACAAGGACGTCGGCATGCTGCGCCGCTACGTCACGGACCGCGGCAAGCTCGAGCCGCGCCGCAAGGTCGGCACGTGCGCGAAGCACCAGCGCTCTGTGGCGCTGGCTGTGAAGCGTGCGCGCCAGGTTGCGCTGCTTCCGTACACGGCTGAGCATGACCGCACCTCGGGCGTGCTCGGTGGTGGCCGCTCGAGCGGCCGCCGCTAAGTTGACTGTCGCGAGCGCGTCCGTTGTGGGCGCGCTCGTACTCCAGGGAATGCCGGGCGTCGCCCTTCCCCACCGTTCGTACCGGCGCTGACGGAAGGACTGCAGGTGGCCGGCAATCGGGCGGCCTCGCGCACGCACTCGAATCCCGAGGCGCGCCGCGACCAACTCGTCATCCTCGGTTCGATCGTGGTACTCGCCGTTGTTGCGGTGATCGTGCTGATTGGGCTCTTTCTCACCGTCTACAAGCCGCCTCGTGAGCGGATTCTGACGATCGGCTCGAAGCAATGGGACGCCTCGGCAGTCGAACGCCGAGCGCTCTACATGCTGCAGTACCAGCAGGCGATCGCCCCCAAGAGCCCGACGGAGATCGCCACGAAGACGCTCGACACGCTCGAGCGCGAAGAGGCGCTGCGCCAGAAGGCCAAGGATCTCGTTCCCGAGGTCACCTCGGACGACGTGACGAAGGAACTGCAGGGCCAACTCGCGCCCCCCGCGCCGCCCAGCCCGACGATCGATCCGTCGAGTGGTCTACAGGCGACCGTAACGATCGGCACGGCGACGCCGGCTGCCGGCGCATCGCCGACCGCCACGCCCACGGTGGATCAGTCGAAGTACACGAAAGCACTCCAAGACCGGCTCACGAAGTCGAAGCTCACCAAGGCCGAGCTCGATGGCGTGATCATGGCTGGCCTCTACGAAGATCGCCTGAGTGCGAAGTTCAAGAACGAGCTGCCGAAGACGGCCGCGCAGGTGAACGTCGCCGTTGCGCGTACGAGCGATGAGGCCCTGGCGAACCAGATCCGCAGCATCGTCTCGCGTCCGAATGTCGACTTCAGTCAGGTCGCCTCGCAGAACAGCGTCTCTGCGGCGACAGGCGGCCTGAAGGCTGGCGCTCCGCTTTGGGTGACGCTCGACGAGTTGGACGGCCCGACGAAGGACGCCGTGCAGAAGCTCAAGGCTGGCGAAGTTTCGCCGGTCGTGAAGGTGGGCGACTACTTCGAGGTCTACAAGGCGATCGAGGTGAGCGCGGATCGTGAGATCACCGACGCGTCCAAGGACGCCCTCGCGAACAAGAAGATCCTCGACTGGCTGAACAAGGCCGTTGCTGATCTCAAGCCGCAGCGCACCATGGATAAGACCCGGGAAGACTGGATCAACACCCACACGGTGACTGACTTCACCAAGGCCGTGGCGACGCCCAGTGCCAAGTAGCATCGGCCTCGCGATCCTGGGGCCTGGCAATGTCGGGTCTGGTGTCGTAGCCGCGTTGCGCAATGGCGTTGCGCGGTATGGCGCGCAGGTCGGGCGTCCGCTCGAGATTCGACGTGCGCTTGTACGCGACGTGACTCGCGCGCGTGACGGGCTCGACGCGTCGATTGTCACCTCGAACTTTGAGGATATCCTCGCTGACCCCGACGTGCAGATCGTTGTCGAGCTGATGGGTGCGGAGCACCCCGCTCGCGAATACATCGAGGCTGCACTCGCTTCCGGTCGCCACGTTGTCACGGCGAACAAGGAAGTGATGGCGAAGGCTGGCAGTGAGCTGCTCGCGATCGCTGCCAAGCACAACGTGCGCTTGCTCTACGAAGCCTCCGTCGGCGGTGGCATCCCCGTGATCAGCCCGCTGTCGCGGGATCTGCTTGCGAACGACATCACCGCTGTAACTGCGATCATCAACGGCACGACGAACTACATGCTCACTGGCATGGCGCAGAGCGGCACGGACTACGACGTCGCGCTCGCCGAGGCGCAGCGCCTCGGGTACGCCGAGCCTGATCCGACCGCAGACGTCGAGGGCATCGACGCCTCGTACAAGCTCGCGATCCTGTGTGGACTCGCATTCCACGTCGCGGTCGCGCCGGACGAGGTCGCACGTCAGGGCATTACGAAGCTCGGCGCGAAGGACTTCCGTTACGCCGAAGCGCTTGGCTACACGATCAAGCTGCTCGCGACCGGGCGGCTCGTCGATGGCGGCGTGGTCGCCTCGGTGCAGCCGACGCTGATCGCGAAGGACGAGCCGCTGGCGAAGGTCGACGGTGTGCTGAACGCCGTGCAGATCGAGGGCGACCTCGTTGGCCGCGTGCTCTTCCAGGGGCGTGGCGCCGGCGCGAACCCAACGTCGAGCTCGGTGCTCGCGGATGTACTCGACATCGCACGGGACATCGTCGGTGAACGGCGTCCGCCCGAGGCGATCGAGTACCGCAAGCTGCCGGTGCATCCGCCCGCGATGCACAGCTCGCGCTACTACATGCGCGTGACCGTATCCGACCAGCCGAGTGTGCTCGCACGTATCGCAGGCATCCTCGGTGAGCGCGAGATCAGCATCGCCTCGTGCATCCAGTTCGAGACCGACGACAGCGCCGGTACTGCCGAGCTGGTCATTACCACGCACCACGCCACTGGGGCCGCGCTCGACGCAGCGCTTGCGGAGATTCGCGCGCTCGATGTCGTCGTCGAGGTCGGCAACGTCCTTGCGATGGCCGGCTAGCGCGCACCGCCCATGACCGGCGAGCGCGCGACTGCCGTCTGGCTGGAAGAGCAGCTGGAGCGCGCGCTCGAACGCATCGAGTCTCTGACTCGTGACGTCGTCCGCGCACACGCCTCGCATGCCGCGCGCGAACAAGAACTCGACGATCTCCGCACCACACTCGCAACGATCGAGGGACGTACGCGCCGTTCTGAGCTGGCGCAGGATGCGCTGCCGGAGATTCGCCGCGCGCTCGCGTCGGTCGAGGAACGACTGACCGCTGAGTCGTCACTCCGCCGTGACCAGCTGTCTGCCGCGGATCGTGGTCGGGAGCGGGACGATTCCGCTGATGCGGGTCTCGCGCGCGTCATGCTGGAACTCGCGGAGCGCGTCGTTGCGATTGAGCGCACGCAGGCAGCGAGCGTTGACCGCGATGCACAGCGCGCCGCGGCCGCAGCGGAGGTCGCGCAGGAGCAGCAACAGCTGATCACGCGAGCCGAGACGATCACGGCACAGGTTGAGTCACTGATGCGTGGGGTGCGGCAGGAGTCGAGTGACCTCGACGCGTTCCGTGAGGCGATCGAGGCTTCTCGGATCCACACGGCCGCCGTTGAGGCGCGCACTGAGACGATGCAGCGCGATCTGCAGCAGTTTGGCGACCAGCTGGCGCAGGTTAGTCAGCACCTCGACCGCGAGACCGCGTTCGCCGACCTGATCGAGCAACACCGCGTGCTCCGGCAGCGCGTCGAGGACGGCCTCGCGTCGCTGGAGCGGGACGCGGAGTCAAAGACGCACACGACGCGTGCCGAGGTCGAGGAGCGGGCGCTGCTGCGCGCGCACGTCGCCAGCATGGACCGCGCCCTCCTCCAGCTCGCCGAGCGGGTCGAGGCGCAGCGCCTGGTGCTGCTCGACCACTTCCAGCGCGTGACGGACTCGGCGGAGGCCGCTGGGCGCCGTCAGAGCGACGAGATCGACCGACAGGTACGTGCCGCGCGAGAATTGCTCGTGCGCCTCTCCGAGAGCGCCGACGCAGCCACACGGGAGCAACCGCTATGAGCGAGACGAGTTCGCGATTCATCCTCGAGCGTTACGCCGAGTTCCTCCCGGTGACCGACAAGACCCCGATGGTCACGCTTGGTGAGTGCGGTACCCCACTTGTGCGCTCGCGCGTGCTGGGGCCGGAGCTCGGGCTCGAGGCGCTCTACTTCAAGCTCGAGTACACCAACCCGACGGGGTCGTTCAAAGACCGCGGCATGGTGATGGCCGTCGCCAAGGCGATTGAGGCCGGTGCGGAAGCGTTGCTCTGCGCCTCGACCGGCAACACCTCGGCATCGGCGGCGGCATACGCCGCTCGTCACGGGGTTCCCTCGTACGTGATCGTGCCGGCTGGCCGCATCGCGATGGGCAAGCTCGCCCAGGCGGTGGTGCACGGCGCCGAGATCGTGGCGATCGAAGGCTCCTTCGACGATGCGCTGAACATCGCGCGTCAGTTGGGCGAGCGCCCCGGCATCGCGCTGGTGAACTCGGTGAACCCGTATCGCATCCAGGGGCAGAAGACCGGGGCGTTCGAGATCGTCGACGACCTTGGTGAGGCCCCCGACCTGCTCTGCATTCCCGTCGGCAACGCCGGCAACATCACGGCCTACTGGCGCGGTTTCAACGAGTACCGCCAGGCCGAGCGCTCGACCAGGCTCCCGAAGATGTGGGGCTTTCAGGCCGCCGGCGCCGCACCGCTGGTGCTCGGACACCCGGTCGCGAATCCCGAGACGATCGCGACCGCGATCCGCATCGGCAATCCTGCCTCGTGGGACGGCGCGGTCAACGCGCGCGACGAGTCGCAGGGCATGATCGACTCGGTCACCGACGACGAGATTCTCGAGGCCTACCGCCGCATCGCCTCCGACGAAGGGCTCTTCTGCGAGCCGGCGTCTGCTGCTTCGCTCGCAGGCCTGATCAAGCAGGTCGCCGCCGGGCAGCGGGTCGAGGGGCTGACTGCGGTCTGCATCCTCACCGGCAATGGCCTGAAGGATCCGGACACCGCACTGAAGATCGAGGCGGTCCAGCACCAGGCTCCGGCCGACCTCGCCGCTGTCGAGCGGGAGCTCGGCTGGAACTAGCTGAGGTGTGTCCGAGCGTGCGCGACGTCATGTCGTGCGTGCTAGGATCGTCTCCCGACCCTTCCGGATATGTGAGGTATCGCCAGTGACCTCTGGGACTCATTCGTCGCGTGTCGATCACGCTGAGGTGCAGCGCCTCGTCGTCCAGTTGCTCGCGGCCGTGGGTGAAGACCCCAACCGCGACGGGCTGCGCGACACGCCCGCGCGCATCGCGCGCATGTACGAGGAGATCTTCGCCGGCCTCGATGAGGACCCGGCGGCGGTGCTCGGCGTCACCTTCGAAGAGTCCTATGACGAGATGGTGATCCTCCGCGAGATCCCGTTCTACTCGATGTGCGAGCACCACCTGCTGCCGTTCCACGGTCAGGCACACGTGGGCTACCTGCCGAACGGCAAGATCGTCGGTCTCTCCAAGATCGCCCGTGCGGTGGACATGTTCGCTCGCCGCCCGCAGGTGCAGGAACGGCTGACCGGCCAGATCGCCGACTGCATCGAGAGCGTGCTGGGCGCCAAGGGCGTCGGCGTCGTGATCGAGGCAGAGCACCTCTGCATGACCATGCGCGGCGTACGGAAGCCCGGCGCCACGATGACC
This sequence comes from Chloroflexota bacterium, assembly GCA_003670735.1. Lineage (GTDB taxonomy): Bacteria > Chloroflexota > Dehalococcoidia > UBA2979 > UBA2979 > RH-chloro-G1. The sequence continues at coordinate 13,180 of QWQU01000020.1, forward strand.
ACCTCCGCGATGCGTGGCCGCTTCCGCGAGGAGCAGAACACCCGCCAGGAGTTCCTGGGGCTGATCCGGCCCAGCGCCCGCTAGGAGCAGCGTTCATGCGCGTTGCGATGCTCTCGATGCACACCTCGCCGCTCGCGGCGCTGGGTGGCCGTGAGACCGGCGGCATGAATGTCTACGTCCGTGAGGTCGCGGCACAGCTCGCGGCACTGGGCGTCGAGGTTGACGTCTTCACTCGTCGCATCGACGCCGCCACGCCTGAAATCCAGGAGCTCGGCAACGGGGCGCGGCTGGTCAACGTGACCGCTGGCGCGGTCGAGCGCCTCGAGAAGGAAGAGCTGCCGCCGCTGGTGGGCGCCTTCGCTGATGGCGTCGAGGCATTCCGCGCTCACGAGGCCGTCCAGTACGACCTCGTCCACTCGCACTACTGGCTCTCGGTGGCTGCCGGTGACCTGCTCGTGCAGCGCTGGGACGTGCCGCACATCGCCATGTTCCACACGCTGGGTGATGTGAAGCTCCGCGCCCGCGCGTCCGAGCACGAATCGCCCGAGCGTCTCGAGACCGAGCGCCGCGTCGTGCATGCCCTCGACCGGATCGTCGCCGCGACCGTGCACGAGCGTCAGTTGCTGAAGCAGCTCTATGGCGTGTCGCCGAGCAAGGTCGCGGTGATCCCGCTCGGCGTGAACCTCGAGCTGTTCCAGCAGGGCGACCGAGCCGCCGCCCGCGCCGTGCTCGGCATTCCCGCCAACGACCGGCTCGTGCTCGCCGTGGGTCGCATCGAGCCGCTGAAGGGCTTCGACATCCTCGTGCGGGCGCTGGCGGAGATGACCGTCGAGCACGTGCACCTCGCGCTGGTTGGCGGCGACGAGCGCGCGAGCGCCGAGCAGGAGCGCCTCCTGGCTGTCGCCCGCGAGCTGGGTATCGAGGATCGCGTCCACCTCGTGGGCGCCGTCCCGCACGAGCGGCTGCGCCTCTACTACCAGGCCGCCGACGCCGTGGCGGTGCCGTCCTTCTATGAGTCGTTCGGCCTGGTTGCCGTCGAGGCGATGGCGAGCGGCATCCCGGTCGTGGCCTCCCGGGTCGGGGGGCTTACCTCGACGATTACGGATGGGCGGACGGGCTACCTGATTCCGTGGCGCTGCCCCAGCCCGTTCGCGGAGAAGCTCGACCTGCTGTTCCAGAACATCCCGCTGCGCGACGCTCTGGGGGCGAACGCGGCGCAGGCGATGCAGGCATACTCCTGGCAGTCGGTCGCGTCCGCGCTGCTCGACCAGTACTCGGCCCTGATCGCGGAGCGCGTCGCGCCGGCCGCGGCTGGCGGGGCCTAGCCGGAGGATCCCGTGGTCAACCAGACCAATGCACGGCTCGAGGCCGCCTCGACACCCGCTGAGCTGTTCGCGGCGATCGAGCCCAAGCGGGCGATGGTGATCACTGCCCACCCCGACGACTGTGAGTTCATGTGCGGCGGCACAGTGGCCGTCCTGACGGCCGCCGGCTGGACCGTGGACATCATGGTCGTGACTAGCGGGAACAAGGGCACCAAGGACCCGACGGTCACGAGCCAGCAGCTGGCCGGGGAGCGCGAGGAAGAGCAGCGCGAGGCCGCGCGCATCCTCGGGGCCAACGAGCCGATCTATCTCGGGTTCCACGACGGTGGGGTGCTCGATAATGATGAGCTACGTGAACTGATTGTCTACCAGATGCGGAAGCGCCGTCCGGAGCTGGTGATCACCTGGGATGGCTTCCGCCCGGGCTTCAACCACCGGGATCACCGGAACGTGGGTCGCTCCACCTACGACGGTATTTTCCCGGCCGCTGACGACCACCTCTACCACCCCGAACACAAGGACGAGGGTCTCGAGCCGCATCGACCGCTCGCGCTGCTCCTCGGTGGGCAGGCCAATACCGGTGATCCGGACTTCTATGTGGATATCGAGCCGGTGCTGCGCAAGAAGGTGCGAGCGATCCTCGCTCACACCTCCCAGATGCGCGGACGGACCGAGGCAGACACGCTGAAGCAGTGGCGCGAGGCCGCAGACCGCTCCAAGACCGAGCGTCCGGAGCTCCCCGTGTATCGAGAAGCGTACAAGCGGGTGCTGTTCCGCAGGTAAGATACGAGTAGGTGCTTATGCACCTACTCGGTTATCACGGCTCTAATTGGCCGCGTGCCACTTTGGGCTTCCATGTAATGTCGTTGACACACATTCCGGTCGCCCATATCCTTCCCTTTCGCGTAACCAAGACGACGCGCTGCGTTGTGTCGGTTTGACCGTGATGGCGGTCGGTAGCGTGGACTCGGTGAGGACCGGCGACGGTCAGTGCTCGCGAGAGCACACAGTCGCGACAGGCTCAACCGTGGAGCTTCCGACCGTTGTTGTTGCCCGCATCGAGGTTCTCCTCACGTGGGATGCATGTTGAAACGGATGCCGTCAACGTCGGCAGCCGTATTCGGAGTCGCGGTTGAGCGTGATGTTGTTCGGAGACGGCAGGAGTTCCAGTGCCGACGATTAATCAGCTGGTTCGACACGGTCGCAAGCCGGTCATCAAGAAGACGAAGGCTCCGGCCCTGCGCTTCCGCTTCAACGCGTTGAAGTCGCGCACGACTCGTTCGCCGAAGGGTTCGCCCCAGAAGCGCGGCGTGTGCACGCAGGTGCGTACCGTCACCCCGAAGAAGCCGAACTCCGCACTGCGCAAGGTTGCGCGTGTGCGTCTGACCAACCAGATCGAAGTCACCGCATATATTCCGGGCGAAGGCCACACGCTGCAGGAGCACTCCGTGGTGCTGATCCGCGGCGGTCGTGTGAAGGACCTGCCGGGCGTCCGTTACCACATCATCCGTGGCGCGCTGGACGCGCAGGGTGTGAAGGATCGCAAGCGCGGTCGCTCCAAGTACGGCACCCGGCGCGGATAGTCGAGAACAGGGAACACAGCTATGGCTCGTCGTAATCGCGCTCCGCTGCGCCCGGTTCTGCCGGACCCGCGCTTCCAGTCGCGTCTGGTGACTTCGTTCACCAACAAGCTGATGTACAGCGGCAAGAAGAGCACCGCTGAGCGCATCGTCAACGACGCACTCGACCGACTCGAGCAGACCACTGGTCGCCCGCCGATCGATGTGTTCGAGCAGGCCGTGCGCAACGCGACGCCGGTGATCGAAGTGAAGCCGCGCCGCGTCGGTGGTGCGACCTACCAGGTCCCGGTCGACATCCGCAGCGAGCGCCGTCAGGCACTCGCGATTCGCTGGCTCCTCGCCGGTGCGCGCAACCGCGGTGGCCGTTCGATGGCCGAGCGACTCGCGTCCGAGCTGATGGACGCTGCTAACAACACAGGCGCGGCGATTCGTCGTCGCGAGGACACGCACCGGATGGCAGAAGCCAACCGTGCGTTCGTGCACTACCGCTGGTAACGCAGGACGCGTGAACGCAGGCCGCCTCGAACATCGAGGCGGTTCATGTTCTCCGGCCACCTACCAGAGAAGGACGCTGAGTAGATGCCACGTACGACACCGCTTGAGCGGGTACGCAACATCGGAATCATTGCCCACATTGATGCGGGTAAGACGACGGTGTCCGAGCGGATCCTCTACTACACCGGCCGTTCCTACCGGATCGGCGAGGTGCACGAGGGCACTGCGATCATGGACTGGATGGAGCAGGAGCGAGAGCGCGGCATCACGATCACGTCGGCCGCGACGACCTGCACCTGGAGCGATCACCAGATCAACATCATCGACACCCCGGGCCACGTCGACTTCACGGTCGAGGTAGAGCGCTCGCTGCGTGTGCTTGATGGTGGCGTTGTCGTCTTCGACGGTGTCGCCGGCGTTGAGCCGCAGTCAGAGACTGTGTGGCGCCAGGCTGACCGCTACAACGTGCCGCGCATCTGCTTCGTCAACAAGCTCGACCGCACCGGTGCGTCGTTCCAGCGCTGCGTCGACATGATCGTCGACCGCCTGGGCGCCATCCCGGTTCCGATGCAGATTCCGATCGGCCTTGAGGACAAGCACCTCGGCGTGATCGACCTGCTGAAGATGAAGGCCTACTACTTCGAGGGCGACCGTGGTGAGAACCAGGTCGAGCGCGACGTCCCTGAGGACATGCTCGCCGAGGCAACTGCGGCTCGCGAGGCGCTTGTTGAGCGCGTCGCTGAGAACGATGACGACCTCATGGGGCGCTTCCTTGAGGGTGAGCAGAACTTCACGATCGACGAGCTGAAGGACGCGACGCGTCGCGCCTGCAACGCCGGTACGATCTATCCGGTGTTCTGCGGTTCCGCACTGAAGAACAAGGGCGTCCAGCTCCTGCTGGACGCCGTCATCGACTACCTCCCGTCTCCGCTGGACGTGCCGCCGATGGTGGCGCACGACGCGAAGGACCCCGAGGTCAGCGTCGAGCGCCACGCGTCTGACGACCAGCCTCTGACCGCGCTGGCGTTCAAGGTTGTGTCTGACCCGTTCGTTGGTCGTCTCGTCTTCTTCCGCGTCTACTCGGGCGTGGCGAAGACCGGTGACCCGGTCATGAACACCGCGCGCGACCGTCGCGAGCGCTTCGGTCGTCTGCTGAAGATGCACTCGAACTCTCGTGAGGACGTTGACGCTGTGTACGCCGGCGACATCGCCGCTGCGATCGGCCTCAAGGACACCTTCACCGGTGACACGCTCTCCGACCGCGATAACCCGGTTCTGCTGGAGGCGATCAACTTCCCGGAGCCCGTCATCACGGTGGCGATCGAGCCGAAGACCCGTGAAGACCAGGAGCGCATGGGCGAGGCCCTGCAGCGACTGTCTGAGGAAGACCCGACCTTCCGAGTGCGCCACGACCAGGAGACGGGTCAGACCGTCATCGCTGGTATGGGTGAGCTGCACCTCGAGGTCCTCGTTGACCGCATGAAGCGCGAGCACAAGGTCGAGGCGACCGTTGGTCGCCCGCAGGTCGCGTACCGCGAGACGGTCACCCGCCACGCTCGTGCCGAGGGCCGCTTCGTCCGCCAGTCCGGTGGTCGTGGCCAGTTCGGGCACTGTGTGCTCGAGATCGACCCGCGCGAGCCGGGTACTGGCTTCACCTTCGAGGACAAGACCACTGGTGGTTCGATCCCGAAGGAATTCATCAACCCGGTGCGCCACGGTGTGGAGCAGGGGCTGCTGAACGGCCCGCGCGCTGGGTTCCCCGTTGTCGACGTGGCCGTTGCCGTCGTCGACGGCTCGTTCCACGCGGTCGACTCTTCGGAAATGTCGTTCCAGACCGCAGGTTCGATGGGTATGCGCGCAGTCATGGAGGCCGCTGGCCCCGTGCTGATGGAGCCCATTATGAAGCTCGAAGTCATCACGCCGGAGGACTACTTCGGTGACGTCCTCGGCGACATCAACTCTCGTCGTGGCCAGGTGCTGGGCATGGACCAGCGCGGCAACACCCGCGTGCTGAACGTGATGGTGCCGCTGGCTGAGACGTTCGGATATGCAACCGATCTCCGCTCTAACACGCAGGGCCGCGCGACGTACTCCATGGAGTTCGACCACTACGCGCAGGTCCCGCCGAATGTCGCGGAAGAAATTCAGGGCCGCGCTCGTGCGCGCGTCACCACGGTCTAAGGAAAGGCACCAGCGATGGCGAAGGGGAAGTTCGAGCGGAACAAGCCGCACGCGAACGTGGGGACGATCGGTCACGTAGACCACGGCAAGACATCGCTGACGGCGGCGATCACGAAGGTGCTGGCGCTCA
>QWQU01000021.1 GCA_003670735.1 Chloroflexota bacterium
ATATTCGCCGAGACGGTTGCGCCCGGAATGTTGCGTCCGAGGTCGCGGATGCTCTGCGCGACATCCTGCGCCGAACGCTCGCGCTCATTCTTCGGCACGAGCTCAACCGAGATGTTCGCGCCACCACCGCCGACATTCGTAAAGACGTTGCGGATCTCCGGGATCGTACCGAGCGAGGCTTCCAATTGACGCGCCCCGTCGTCACGCGTCGCCAGCGAGGTACCCGACGGCATGTTCATGTTCACGCGAATGTTGCCGTCGTCCTCAGTCGGCGCGTACTCGGTGCCAATGAAGCCAAAGCGAATCAGCGCGCCGCACGCGAGGAAGACGGCGATACTCGCGATCGCGATCGGCCAGCGCAATCGCACCGTTACCGGGATCAGCCAACCCACCAGTGATCCGAGACGCGCAAACCAGCCGTCCCACCAGCGCCCGAAGCGCGCCATCGGCCCGCGCCCCGCCTCGGGGTCGGTATGCCGCAGCCAGCGCGACGACACCATTGGCGTCAGCGTGAAGGAGACGATCAGCGACAGCAGTGTCGCAATCACCACGGTCAGGCCGTACTGCTGGAAGAGCTGGCCGACTGTGCCGGAGACGAACGCGATCGGGGCGTACACGATCACGTCGGCCAGCGTGATCGCGACCGCCGCCATGCCGATCTCGTTACGGCCGTTCAGCGCAGCGTCGCGCGGTGACTCACCCATCTCGAGGTGCCGGTGGATGTTCTCCAGCACGACGATCGAGTCGTCGACCAGGATGCCGATCATCAGCGCCAGCGCCATCAACGTCATGATGTTGAGCGTGAAGCCCAGCATGTACATGAACAGGAACGTGCTGATCAGTACCGTCGGAATGGCGAACAGCACGATCGCGGTGTTCTTCCACTGGTGGAGGAAGAGCAGCATCACAGCACCCACGAGGATGACCGCGATGATCAGGTCATGCTGAATCGCCTCCAGCGATGACCGCGTGAATACTGAGTTGTCGTTCGTGATCTGGAGTTGCGTGCCGTCCGGCAGGATGGCTTTCATCTTGTCGAGCGCAGCGCGCACGTCCGTCGCGACCTTCAGCTCGTTGGCGTCGGACTGCTTCACAATCGTGAGGCCGACCGCTTCCTTGCCGTTCATGCGCTGATACTGCGTGACCTGCTTGTAGCCGTCGGAGATCGTGGCGACGTCCTGCAGCATCACCGGACCACCGGTCGTCGTCTGTGTGATCACGAGGCGTTTCAGCGAATCGACCTGCTCGAAGGCCCCCACCGAGCGCAGGTTCACCGACCGCGTCCCGAGGTCGAGCGCACCGACCGGCGCGGTGACATTCGCTGCGGTCAGTGCGTTGTTGAGCTGCGCCACCGTGATGTTGAACGCGGCCAGCTTCGCGTAGTCGAGCGTGACTTGGATCTCACGCTGCAAGCCGCCTTGGATCGTGACGCTCGCCACACCCGAGATCGACTGCAACTGCGGCTGGAGTTGCGTGTTCGCAAGGTCGTACAGCTGGTCGAGCGGCGCCCCACTCAACGCCACGTTCATGATCGGCGTCGAGTTCGGGTCAGCCTTGAAGATCGTCGGGTCGCTCGCGTCCGCGGGCAGCACCCGACGAATCGCCGCCACACGACGCCCCACATCGAGTGCGGCCGCATCGATGTTCGTGCCATTCGAGAACTGGATCGTGACCGAGGCGCGCCCCTCGCTCGAGGTCGACGAGATCGAGTCGACGCCGGCCATGCCCGACACCGCGTTCTCGATCGGCTGCGTGACGAGCTGCTCGACGTCCTGCGCGGACGCCTGCGGATAGGTCACGTTCACACCGAGGAAGGGAATCGTGATTGGCGGTAGTCGGTCGATGCGAAGGTGCGTGTACGACACCCCGCCCATCAGGACGATGCCAAGGATCACCATGAGGACGGTAAGCGGTCGCTGAATCGCCAGGCGAGTGAGACTCATGGTCTGCCCCTCCTACCGCGCGGGTGTCGCGCTCCCGCTCGGTCGTTGGTCACCACTGCCGCCAGATCCACTGCCACCTGCTGTGCCTGATGGCCGTGCACCAGGAGCTCCCGCGCCACCGGCACCCGGAGTCCCGCCTGGAGCGCCGCCCGGAGCGCCCGAGCCGGGCTGACCGCCGCCAGCCCCCGACGCGCCGCCACCCGGTCCACCAGCCGCCGGTCGCACCTGCACGGCCTGCCCGTCACGCAGCACGTTCTGCCCCACCGTGACCACCTGGTCACCGGCAGCAACGCCATCAACGATCTCCGAGTTCGCCTCGTCGACGATCCCGAGCTTCACGACCTTCTGCACGGCCTTACCGTCGACCACCACGAAGACGATGTTGCCGCGCGTCTGTTGCGAGATCGCCCCGTTCGGCACGAGCACCGCGTTCGGCTTCGTCGAGACCACGACGCCCGCCTGCGCGAACATCCCCGCGCGTAGCTGCTGCGTCGGGTCGTCCACGAACACCTTCACATCGAACGTGTGCGCGCGTGCATCGCCCAGCGGCGAGATCGTCGCGACCTTGCCCTTGAACGTCTTGCCGGGAAACGACGGCACCGTCAGCTCAACATCGAGGTCCTGCTTCATCTGTCCGAGCCGCGCCTCGTCCACCGTGAGGTGCACCTCGAGTACGCGCGCGAGCAGCGTCACGACCGGCGTCTGCGTCGTTACCGTCGCGCCCGCCTCGAGCAGGCGCTGTGCCACCACGCCCTCGAACGGCGCCACGATCATCGTCTGGTCGAGGCTGGCCTGGCTCGCAGCCAGCGAGGCGAACGCCTGCGCGAGCGTCGCACGCGCGGCCTCGATATCCGCAGTCGTATACGGCGTCGTCTTGCTATCGAGCGTGTTTCGAGCCGTCTCCACCGCCGAGCGCTGCGCCGCCACATCCGACGGCGTCGGGTTCACGAGCACATCGCGCTTCGCCTGCGCTGACACCAGTGCCTGCTGCAGCGAGATCTGGTTGTTGAGCGCGGTCACGTAGTTCGCGTTCGCGACGAGCAGCGCCGTGGAGTTCGCTCCGGGTGACGAACCGATCGCGCCCACACCACTCGTGAGGTTCGAGGCGACCGCGTCCGTGACGTCTTTCGACAACGGGAGCGTGATGTTGTTGCACGGCACGCCGGTCGCGATGCCGATGCCCTGGTTGCAGACGATGTAGATGTTCGCGAGCAGGGTGGCCTTCGTGTTCGCAATCGTCGACAGGGCGTTGTCGGCCGCAGCCTTCGCCGTCGCGACCGCCGAGTCCTGCGCGGCCACATCCGACGTCGACGGCTTGATCAGCTGGTCGAGCTTCGCCTGCGCTGCATCGAGCGCCGCCCGCGCGCTGCTCACATCCGTGGCCCGAGGTCCCGCGAGCACCAGTTCGAGGCGCGCCTGCGCCGACGCGACCGAGGCTTGCCCCTGCGCGACCTGCGCTGGGAGCGTGCCCGGGTCGACCTGCGCGAGCTGCTCGCCCTGCCGTACCTGCTGCCCGACCTCGACCTTCACCGCAATGAGCTGCCCGGTCGCTCGAGGCGATACCGACACCTGCTGACTCGCCTGGATCGCGCCCGAGTACGTCAGCACCGAGCGGATCAGCCCAGCCTTCGCAGGGACGACTTGCACTGGCACCGCCACCGCTGGCCGCGCCGCGAGCGTCGCTGTGCCGCCCTGGTTCTGCCACAGATAAACCCCGCCGCCGGCAGCGGCCACGACAACAACAATCGAGACAAGGAATGCCGGTCGCCGAAGCATGCGAAGGATCAACGGGGCTACCTCACGGCTGCAGTGGGGCGTTGGCGACGAGCAAGCGGTGTGGGATCCCGCGGGCGCTCGAGTAGGAGTCCGCTACGAGGCGCGCAGCGAAGTAAATGCTACTGCGCCAACCCTCGAATGCAACGCTTTTGTCATCCGCCTCATCTGAGGCTATCCGCGCAAAGTGAAGACGATGACAACAGAACGGCGGGGCCAATGGCCCCGCCCTTCCGTTTGCTCCTGTGGGTCTAGGAACTAGACCGCGGTGTCGACCATGCCCGCGTCCATGAGCTCCTCAAGGAGCACACGCGGGGTTGCCGGCCGGCTCTGCATGCGCAGGCCGATGGCGCCACGAATCGCGTTCGCGATCGCGCCCAGCGGCGGGACGATGTTGCACTCACCCACGCCACGAACACCCAGCGGGTGACCGGGGTGAGCGACCTCAACCATCTCCACGTCGATCATCGGCGTGTCGAGAGCAGTCGGCTCGCGGTAGTCGAGGAGGCTGGCGTTCCGAAGGACGCCGTCCTTGTCGTAGTAGTACTCCTCGGTCAGCGCCATGCCGATGCCCTGGACGGCGCCGCCCTGCATCTGGCCCTCGGCGTAGCCCTTGTGGAGCACCTGCCCGACGTCCTGCACCACCGTGTAGCGCAGCACCGTCACCTTGCCGGTGTCAGTGTCGACCTCGACGTCCACGATGTGGCCGCCGTACGTCGCCGCACCCGTCGAGCCACCCAGGTCAACGTGACCCGAGATGTACCCGCCCGTGCCGGCCTGCTGCGCAGCGATCTGCTTGAAGCTCAGCGTCTTCGGCTTGCCATCCTCACCGGCAGGGCCGGTCAGCATCGCGTCGTCGCCGTACGAGACGTCAGCCTTGTCGCACTCCCAGATCTTCGCGGCCCGCTCAACCATGCGGTCCTTGATCTGCAGCGCCACGTGGTACGCGCTCGCCGAGGTGCCCGAGGCAGTGCCCGAGCCACCGGTGTTGCCCGTCCAGCCGATCGACTGGGTGTCCACGTAACGAGGCTTCACGTCCTCGTACGGGAGGTTCAAGATCTCAGCCATGACCTGCGCCTGGCCGGCGCGAAGGCCACCGACGTCCACGGCCGAGCAGTTCAGCGCGATCGTACCGTCGTTGTTCACCGTCGCGTTCATCGAGTGAGCACCCGACGCCGCACCCCAGAAGCCGAGGGCGATACCGCGACCGCGGTTCTTGCCAGTCAGCTCAGAGCGGTAGTGCTGGGTCGCCTTGATGCGCTCCATCACGTCCACGTTGCCGGTCACACCGACGACGGTACCGTTCGGGCGGCGAGTGCCTTCCTTCGCGGCGTTCTTCAGGCGGATGTCGACCGCGTCCATGTCCAGCTGACGACCAAGTTCGTCAACCAGCGACTCGATCGCGTACGTCGGGGCCGGAGCGCCCGGGGCGCGGTAGGCCGCGTTGCGCGGGCGGTTCACCAGGACGTCGTAGCCGTCCATCTGTACGTTCGGGATGTCGTACGGGGCGAACGAGACGTTCATGCCACCGCCGACCGGCGAGCCCGGGAACGCACCAGCTTCGAAGTGCATCTTCAGCTGGGCGGCCACGATCGTGCCGTCCTTCATCGCGCCGAGCTTGGCGTGAATGTGCGTGCCAGAGGCCGGGCCCGTGGCCTGGATGACCTCTTCGCGCGTCATCGTGACCTTCACCGGGCGGTTGGCCTTCTTAGCCAGCATCGCCGCGATCGGCTCACAGTAGACGCGGAGCTTGCCACCGAAGCCGCCGCCGATTTCCATCGGCACGGCGCGGACCATCGACGTCGGGAGCTTCAGGATCGTGGCCAGCGTGTCACGGACAACGCCGAACACACCCTGCGACGAGCTGTAGACGACCAGGCTGCCATCGGGGTTCCAGGCGACCGTCGCCGAGTGCGGCTCCAGGTAACCCTGGTGCACCGTACCGGTGTGGAAGTCGTCCTCGACGATGATCTCCGCCTGCGCGAAGCCCGCCTCGATGTCGCCCAGCACCATCTGCAGGTGGCTGGCGATGTTCGTCTCCTGGTCAGGAGCGGGCGCCATGCCGACCGGCTCGGCCGTGCGGATTCGCTTGTGCAGGATCGGCGCGTCGGGCTCGATCGAGCGCATCGCGTTCATCGTCGGCTCGAGGACTTCGTACTCAACCTCGATCAGGTCGAGCGCTTCCTCGGCGATGTGCACGCTGGTGGCGGCGACAGCCGCGACCGGGTGGCCGTAGAAGAGAACCTTCTCGAAGGCGAGGAAGTTGCCGACCAGGAACTGGCGGTTCTGCGCGCCAAATCCGGAACCGGCGATCTCGTCCGTCGTGTCGAAGTCAGCGGACGTGACAACGGCCTCGACGCCCGGGAGCGCCAGTGCCTTCGAAGCGTCGATCTTCACGATGCGGGCGTGCGCGTACGGGGAGCGCTTCAGGCGCCCGACGAGCATGCGGGGCAGGAACACGTCAGCCGCGTAGTTCGCGCGGCCCGTGACCTTCTCAGCACCGTCCGGTCGAACCGGGGCGGTACCGATGATTCGGTACGGCTTGTCAGCAATCGTCATGCGGAATAGGACCTTTCACCACAGGAGCAATGGCACCGCGAGTATACCTCTCGCCGAGGTGAGGCAAAGAGGGGGTCTCCTCCTCCGTGCCACGAGTTTCATCGGGACTTCACATCCGCCGCACAGTACCCCAGCAGAGCGTGAACAGCACGAAGCAGGCCATCGCCGCCAGCATGAACGCGCCCAGCCCCACCTGGACCCCATGCGTGGCCACCAGCAGCCCCATCGGCAGCGCCCCCAGCGGCTGCAGACCCTGGCTCATCTGCCAGACCGCCATCACCCGCCCACGCACCGAATCCGGCACCGCAATCTGGATCAGCGTGTTGTTCAGCACGTTCGAGACCGAGGTGAACACCCCGGCCACCACCAGGAAAAAGCACGACAGGTAGAAGTTCGTCGACTGGGCGAAGGCGAAGACCGCCCCCGCGTACAGGAAGAACGACAGCATCATCACCAGCCCGCGATGCCGCGGCGACCGCAGCATCGCGATCACGAGCAGCCCACCAATCGAGCCCCAGCCGGCCATCGAGGCCAGCCAGCCATACCCGGCCGCCCCACGATGCAGCACCTGGTCCGAGATCAACGAGATGAACGGCAGGTACGGATAGACCAGCAGCGACGGGATCGTCGCCACCAGCACCAGCCCCAGAATCGACTTGTCCGCCCAGACCAGCCGGAATCCGTCGCCGATGTCCCGGAACGCGCCCCGACCGGACATCTGCCGCTTGGAGACGATGCTGCGGCTAATCAACAGCGTCAGACCCATCGCTACCACCTGCGTCGCCGCCAGCAGCTCGAACGGGGCGCTGTTACCGAAGAAGCCAATCAGGGCACCGGTCAGCGGCGGCCCGGTCACCCGCGCGATGTTCTGCAGGATCGAGTTCATCGCGATCGCGTTCGGCAGCGTCTCGGGCGTCGAGACGTCGAAGACAAAGGCCTGCCGCGCCGGCTGGGTGACCGACTGGATGATCCCGCCGCTCAGTGCCAGCAGGTACACCTCCCAGACCTGGATCATCCCCGCCGCGATCAGGAAGGCGAAGATCACCGCCTGCACCATGCTGGCGAATGTGGACCAGACCAGCACGCTCCGCCGTGAGAAGCGGTCGGCCATCCACCCGCCCAGCGGCGCAGTGATCACCCCGACCCCGCCTCGGAACGCCGAGATCGCGCCGAGCTGCGCCGCCGACCCGGTCATCGAGTACATCAGCCACGCGAGGCCGATCTGTTGGGCCCACTGCCCAAACCCGATCGCCAGCGTGGACAGCCCCAGATAGCGGAACGGTTCTCGAACGACACGAACGCGGAGCGCAGACTGCTTCGTTGTCGTACTGGAGGCGGGACCGGCTCTGCCACCAGATTCGGCGTCGGCGCCTCGGTCGTTGCTGCTTCGGTATCGGCGACGGATTCGAGCTCTGGCACGGTTGGCCCCATCGTTCGGTGACCACTGTTGTGATTGGTTTCTACCACCTCGCGTGAGGTGACGGATCGACCCGCTCTACGCCTGAACCAGTTAGCACTCGATCCGCAGGAGTGCTAACATCCGCGCGCTGGATCGTCGCCCTGCGGGGCGCCCGGCAACTCCGTAATAAATGAGCCTGATGCCACAGGGCCAGATCCGTAGGGGGAACCAATGCCTGCTAAGGACGTGCGCTTCGACGAGGACGCCCGCCGCGCGCTGCTGGAGGGTGCTGACATCCTCGCCAACGCGGTGAAGATCACGCTCGGCCCACGCGGCCGCAACGTCGTGCTCGACAAGCCCTACTCCGCAGCCGTCGTCACCAAGGACGGCGTCACCGTCGCCAAGGAGATCGAGCTCGCCGACCGCATGCAGAACATGGGCGCCAACCTGGTGAAGCAGGCGGCCATCCGCACCAACGACATCGCTGGTGACGGCACCACGACCTCGACCGTGCTCGTGCAGGACATCCTCCACGAGGGCATTCGTAACATCGCCGCCGGCGCGAACCCGATGGCGCTGCGCATTGGCATTGAGAAGGGCGCGCGCGCCCTCTCCGCCGCGCTGCGCCGCATGGCCGTCCCCGTCGAGGGACACGCCATGATCGCCGCGGTCGCCTCGATCGCCGCGAACGAGAAGGAAATCGGCGAGCTCATCGCCAGCGTCATGGACAAGGTCGGCCGCGACGGTGTCATCACCGCCGAGGAGGGGCAGGGCCTCACCCTCGAGACGCAGATCACCGACGGCTTCGCCATCAACGGCGGCTACCAGAACAACCAGTTCATCACCAACACCGACCGCCTTGAGGGCGTGCTCGACAACCCGCTCATCTTCATCACTGACGAGAAGATCGAGCGCGCGCAGGACCTCATCCCGATGCTGGAGATCGCTCGGCCGATCACGAAGAACATCGTGATCGTGTCGGAGGACATCACGGGCGACGCGATGACGCTGCTCACCGTGAACAAGATGCGCGGCACCATTAACCCGCTGCCGATCTCCGCGCCTGCGTTCGGTGAGAGCCGCACGAAGATTCTTGAGGACCTCGCGCTGGTCACCGGCGCCACGATGATCACCAAGGCCATGGGCCTCGACTTCGAGCACATCAAGCTCGAGGAGCTCGGCCGCGCCCGCCGCGTCACCGCCAACAAGGAGATCACCTCCTTCATCGAGGGCGCTGGCTCCGACGAAGCTGTGCAGACCCGCGTCCGCCAGCTCCGCGCGCAGATCGAGGACACCGTCTCCGACTACGACCGCGAGCGTCTCCAGGAGCGCCTCGCAAAGCTCTCCGGTGGTGCGGCCGTCATCAAGATCGGCGGCGCGACCGAGACTGAGGTCGCTGAGAAGAAGTTCCGCGTCGAGGACGCGCTGTTCGCCACCCGCTCTGCGGTGGACGAAGGCGTCGTCGCCGGTGGTGGCGTTGCGTTCATCCGTGTGCAGTCCGCACTCGATGACCTCATCACCACGATGACCGACGCCGACGAGATCCTCGGCGTGCGCATCCTCCGCAAGGCGATCGAGTCGCCGCTCCGCCAGATCGTCGAGAACGGTGGCCGCGAGTCGTCCATTGTCATCGAGGACGTGCGAGCCGCGAAGCAGAACATCGGCTACGACGCCGGCAACGAGCGCTACGGCGACATGTTCGAGCTCGGCATCATCGACCCGGTCAAGGTGACCCGCATCGCCATGGAGAACGCTGTCTCCGTCGCCGCCCTGATGCTCACCACCGAAGCCGTCGTCGGCGAGCGCGCGCCGGACGCGACCGACATGATCACCCCCGCCGTGGGCATGGGCCTCTAGACGAGCATTCAATTCGAATGACAAACGGGCGGCGCAAATGCGCCGCCCGTTTTGTATCCTCCGAGCCATGACCGACGAGAACCCGCCCAGCATCTACCCCGTGCACGACACACCTGAGGTCGACGCCCTCCGCCTCAACAAGAACGAGGCGCGCACCCGCTGGCGACGCACCCACGTCGAGCTCGATACCGCGTCAGGACGCGCATTCAATCAAGCAGACGCCGAGCCCGCCCTCGAAGCCCACGAGGAGCACCTCGCCGCGCTGCTCGACTGGAAGTCCTGCGAGGCGTCGTTCATCGCCGCCCGCCTCGGCTTCCGCACCGATCCGCCGCCGAAGCGTCGCTAGTAGTTGAAGTCCGAGTGCGCCGCGTCACCCTCGCGCCACTCGGGGCGAGCCTGCCAGAAGCGCTCCTCGCCATAGACCTGCGCCTGCAGGTCATCCGGCACTCGCGCCCACATCGAGTTCTCACCGAACTGACTGCGGTGCATCGAGGATGACCGACGCTTCGCGGCGATCAGGTCGCGAGTGTCGATCACCACACTCGCCGGAGCCTCCGGCGCTTCGAGTGCCGCCGTCATCCGCGCGCGAATGTCCTCGTTCATCGGCTCCGGCAACAGACCGCGGCGCTCCATCTCGAAGCACACCTCAGCCATCCGACGCATCGTCCGAGCACCCCAGTACAGCCGCGACGGCGCCCATGGCTCCCCCGCCTCCGGGTACGCCGAGGCGTCATTACACGCCTCGAACGCAGCGACGGTGTGCATGTGGATCGCGATGTGGTCCGGGTGCCCGTAGCCGCCGTCCGGCTGCCACGTGAACACGATCTGCGGTCGCACCTCGCGCATGATCGACAGCACTGCCGGGATGCCGACGTGCGGCGGTTGCTGGTGCAGCGCTCGAGGGTCCTCGTTCTCCGGCGTCCCAACCATCCCGCTGTCGCGGAACCCGAGGAAGCGCACGTCGCGCACGCCGATCTGTGCCATTGCCGCGCGCAGCTCGAGCTCGCGCGTGTACCAGAGCGTCTCCGGCGTGGAGAGCGCAGGGTCGCTGATCTCCCCCACTTCGCCACGCGTCGCGCAGACGAGTGTGACCTCGTTGCCCGCAGCAATGAACGCGCCAAGCGTACCCGTGACCTGACCCTCGTCGTCCGGGTGGCCGTAGACCGCCATCACGCGCATCCCGGTCACACCCACAACGTTTCGCTGCTGCGTCATCCCCTGCTCCACTCTTGCTCGGACGTGACGAGGGCGGACCAGCCGGCCCGCCCTCGATCGATGCTCGCTGCATCATCGTCGCTCGCGCCCACAGGCGCATTGACGCTACGACTGGCTGCTGCCCGCCTCATCGCGATCCAGCAGCCCATTGAGAATGACCGTCGGCGTCGCCGGGAGGTGCCGATAGCGAATCCCCACCGCGTCATAGATCGCGTTCGAGATCGCACCGAGCACCGGCACGATCGGCGGCTCGCCCACACCACGTACGCCGAGCGGATGACCAGGGTTCGGCACCTCGATCAGCTGCGAATCGAGCATCGGCAGGTCGAGAGCCGTCGGCATCCGGTAGTCGAGCAGGCTGCCGTTCCGCAGCGCGCCCTGCTCGTCGTAGAAGTACTCCTCCGTCAGCGTCATGCCGATCCCCTGCGCAATCGCGCCCTGGATCTGCCCCTCGACGTACGAGGGATGCATCGCCGTGCCGACGTCTTCGAAGCTCGTGTAGCGCAGCACCGTGACCTTGCCTGTGTCCGTGTCGACCTCGACATCCACGATGTGACCTGCATACGCCGGACCACCGAGCGCGAGCCCATTGTCCGCGTGCCCGCTGATCGGACCGCCAGTACCAATCGACCGTTCCGCGATCTGCTTGAACGAGAGCGTCCGAGGCTTGTCGTCCGCGTCGTTCGGACCAACGACATTGCCATCCTCGCGGTACTCGCAGCCCGCCGCGTCGATCTCCCACATGCGCGCCGCGCGCTCGGTCATCGCCGCACGGATCTGCTGGCCTACCTTGAACACGCTCGCCGCAGTGCCCGAGCCGGTGCTGCTACCGCCCGTGTTGTTCGAGTAGCCAATCGAGTCGGTGTCCACCGTGCGCGTGACGATGTCCTCGTACGGAATGCCGAGCACCTCCGCCAGCGTCATCGCCTCCGTCGCACGCAGACCACCGATGTCGATCGCCGCACCGTTGAGCGTGATCTTCCCGTCGGTGTTCACCTGCGCGTTGATGCTGTGCTGCCCGGAGTTGGCGTTCCAGAACCCAACCGCGATCCCGCGCCCACGGTTCTTGCCCGTGAGCTCGGAGCGGTAGTGCGCGCTGTTCTTCACCGCTTCCATCACTTCGATGTTGCCGTTCGCCGTCAGCACGACGCCGTTTGGGCGACGGTCGCCCTCGCGTGCCGCGTTCTTGAGGCGAAAGTCGATCGGATCCATCTCGAGGCGCTCACACACCTCGTCCACCAGCGACTCCACGGCGAACGTCGGCGCGGGCACGCCCGGCGCGCGATATGCAGCGTTACGAGGTCGGTTCACAACGACGTCGTAGCCATCGATGCGCACGTTCTCGAGCTTGTAAGGGCCAAGCGTCGTGTTCACGCCGCCACCCATCGAGGATCCTGGGAACGCGCCCGCCTCGTACGCCATCCACAGCTGAATCGCCGTGATCGAACCATCGCGGTTCGCGCCGATCTTCCCGCGGATGTACGCGCCCGAGGTCGGCCCGGTGGCCTGGATCACTTCCTCACGAGTCATCGTGAGGCGCACCGGCTTGCCGGCTTTCTTCGACAGCATCGCCGCGATCGGCTCGCAGTAGATGCGGTTCTTGCCGCCGAAGCCACCACCGATCTCCAGCGGCACGACACGGATACGCGAGGGCGGCATCTGCAAGATCGTCGCGAGCGGATCGCGCACGATCGCGAACGAGCCCTGCGAGCTCGAGTAGATCACGAGACTGCCGTCCGAGTTCCACATCGCCGTCGCAGTGTGTGGCTCGAGGTAGCCCTGGTGCGCCGTACCGGTGTGGAACTCGTCCTCGACAACGATGTCCGAGGCCGCAAAGGCCGCATCGACATCGCCAATCTCGAGCTTCAGGTGCGCGGCGACGTTGGTCTGCGCATCACTGTTCGTCGGCACGCCCAGCGGCTCGGCCGTGCGCAGCTCTGGGTGCAGGATCGGCGCGCCCGGCGCCATCGACTGCTGCGCGGTCAGTACCGGTGGCAGTACCTCGTACTCCACCTCGATCAGATCAAGTGCGTCCTCGGCGACGTGGATGCTCGTGGCCGCCACCGCGGCGACGGGGTGCCCGAAGAACAACGCCTTGTCCACCGCGATGAAGTTGCCAACCACGAACTTGCGAGGCGAGTCGCCACCGCGGCCGGCACCCGCTCGCTCCATGCTCAGCGCGCCCGGGAAGTCAGCCGCAGTCACGACCGCCTCGACTCCCGGCAGCGCGAGCGCCTTGGAAGCGTCGATCTTCACGATCCGAGCGTGCGCATACGGGCTGCGCTTCAGCCGCGCGTAGAGCATCTGCGGCAGCTTCAGGTCGGCGCCGTACAGCGCCTTGCCCGTGACCTTGTCCAGGCCGTCGGGGCGCACAGGGCGCGTGCCAATGATGCGATAGGGACGATTGATCGTGGCCATGGGAGACCTCCCGGTCGAAGGTTCAGGACATTACGCCGGAGTATAGGCCGGACGCCGAAGCGGGACAGACACAGCGAAGGCGGGCCGATGGCCCGCCTTCGTCGACTTCGTCAGATGACTCACGCTACTGAATCGACTTGATGAACTCGACCAGCTGGTCGATCTCCTCAGGCTTCAGACTCGTGCTGAATGAGGCCGGCATGATGCCCGGCGCGAAGCCCTTCACGACCTTGGCGTTCGGGCTCGTGATCGACTCCTTGAGGTAGGCGTCGTCCGCCTTCGCCGTGGAACCGTCCGCGAGCGGCACATCGTGCCCTGCGAGGCCCTTCCAGGTCGGGCCGACACCGGTCGCCCCACCCGTGGAGTGGCAAGCCGTGCAGCCGTTCTTCGTGGCGATTGCCTGGCCGGGCAGGCCCGAGTTCACCGCGGGCCCGCCTCCACCAGCAGATGCCGGTGCGGCGGTCTTCGTCGGGAGCGCGGTCGCGTTGGCCGCCGGGCCAACCGGAGTCGCGGCCAACGCGAAGTCCGCCTGGCCGTGTCGGCCACGATCCCCGCTGAACGTTGCGATCAGGATGCCGCCGAGGACGACCGAAATCACCGTGGCGATGAGAATGCTCTTCATGGATCCCCTTCTCAATCGGTGACAGATCACAGTATTTCCGGCTGAGGGGCAAGCCCGACCCGAAATCGATGCGTTTGAGGCCTTCTCGCGTTGCCACGCCCGCCGATCACCGCGATGATCGGCAGGTGACCTCCTTCTCCGGCTCCTCACGCACGCAGGACGAGTACCTCAGCCCACTGTCGGCGTACCAACTGCTCGTGCGCCTGCGCATCGAGAACCGCCCGGGCAACCTCGGACGTGTCGCCAGCGCCGTCGGTAGTGTCGGAGCGAGCGTCGGGGCCATCGAGATCGCCGAGGCGCGCCCTGGCTACCTGATGCGCGACATGCAGGTTGCCTGCCGCAACGCCAACCACGCCCGCGCCGCGGTCCTCGCGATCCAGGCCATCCCCGGCGTCGAGGTCATCTACGCCGCAGACCGCACCTTCCAACTCCACCACGACGGCAAAATCGAGGTGCGCAACAAGATCCACCTCCGCGGCACGCAGGAGCTCGCGCAGATCTGGAGCCCCGGCGCCGTCCGTGTCGCTCGTGAGATCAGCGAGCACCCCGACGCAGTCTGGTCACTCACCTCCAAGGCGAACACCGTCGCGGTCGTCACCGATGGCACTGCCGTGCTCGGCCTCGGCGACATCGGACCCGCCGCCGCAATGCCGGTGATGGAGGGCAAGTGCATGCTCTTCAAGTCATTCGGCGGCGTCGATGCGTGGCCGATCTGCCTGGACACCACCGACTCTGATCGCATCGTCGCTACCGTGAAGGCGATCGCCCCCGGCTTCGGCGCGATACTGCTCGAGGACATTGCCGCACCTCGCTGCTTCGAGATTGAAGAGCGCCTCAAGGCCGAACTCGATATCCCCGTGTTCCACGATGACCAACACGGCACGGCAGTTGTCGTGCTCGCGGCTGTCATGAATGGACTGAAGCTCACGAAGAAGCACCCCGAGGACCTCAAGGTCGTGCTCGTCGGTGCCGGTGCAGCTGGCCTCGCCTGCGCGCGCATCCTGATCAACTTCGGCGTGCGGAACATCGTCGGCTTCGACCGCTTTGGCGCGATCTACGAGGGCCGCACCGAGGGCATGAGCCCCGGCCTCGAGTGGTTCGCGCAACAGAGCAATCGCGAGGGCTTCCGCGGCAGCATCGGTGACGCACTCGTGGGTGCCGACCTGTTCCTCGGGCTCTCGCGACCGCGCGTTGTGACCGCCGAGCAGATCGCGAGTATGGCCCCCGACTCGATGGTGTTCGCGCTCGCCAACCCGGAGCCCGAGATCATGCCTGAGCTGATCATGGGCAAGGCGCGCATCATCGCGACCGGCCGCTCCGACTACCCCAACCAGATCAACAACGTGCTCTGCTTCCCTGGACTATTCCGAGGCGCACTCGATGTCGCCGCGCGCGAGATCTCCGAGGACATGAAGATCGCCGCCGCCCGTGCCATCGCCGAGAGCATTCCCGACGATCAGCTCAGCGACGACTACTTGCTGCCCTCGGTCTTCAACCCGGATGTCCCGCTCCGCGTCGCCCGCGCCGTCGCCGAAACGGCACTCGCGAGTGGGCACGTCCGCCCCGAGCCCCCGCACGTCTGGCTCTAGTGCGCGCCTGATTCGAGGCTTGCAACGATCGTGATTGGCGTGTGAGCATGCCCGCGCGCGCAACACGGAGGCTCCGGTGGAAGCACCAATCGTCGACCGCACCCCTGATCGAAAGCTTGAGATCCGACGCATCGCCTCGGACCTGATCGCGGCGCGCGGCTTCGACGCGGTCTCAGTGCGCGACATCGCGACCGCTGCCGGTATCACCGTCCCGACGCTCTACTGGTATATCGGGAGCAAGCAGCAGCTGCTCATCGACCTCGTCCAGGGGGTGCACCAGCAGCTCTACGACCGCCTCGAGGCAGTCGCGCACAGTGACGCCTCACCAGCCGACAAGCTACGTGCCATCCTCAGCGAAACCTTCTCCCTGATGGCGAGTGAGCCCGCGTACACCCTCGCCTACCGCGAACAACGCAGCATCGAGGCGGGACAGGCCCGCGAGATCGCCCCGACCCGCCGTCAGATCGACACCGTCATGCGCCAGGTGATCGAAGACGCACGTGCCCGCGGCGAGTGGCTCGGCGTCTCCACCGACATCGCGAATCTCTCGGTCTGGTCGATCATCCGCTTCGCGCCGGAGTGGTTCCGCCCAGGGGGCCGCGAGACTCCCGAGGAGCTCGCCGACAAGTTCGCCGACGTGCTGCTCCGTGGCTTCACAACCGTCGGGCCCGAACCGACACCCATCGAGCGCCGCTGAGCTAGCCCTGACCGGGCTGCTTCACCTCAATGGTCGCGTTGCGGTCACGCATCGTGATCTCGATGTGCACCGTGCCGCCCGTCGTCGGCGACGTGTCGGTCACGAACTTCACCGGCAGTTGCCCGTCCTTCGTCACCCAGAACGTCGAGTCCTTGTTGATGCGGCCCAGCGACGTCTGCTCACCCGTCGCACTCGCACCGAGGATCACACGCATCCGCTCAGCCGGCACGGTGTAGCGCTGCGCAGCGACATCCCCAACTTGCTCGTCCGTCGCCGTGAGGCCCTCAAGCGCGGTCTTGATGCGCGCACGCGCGTCCGCGCCAAGCAGCGCAGTGCTATCGAGCCCAAGCCCTGCAGTGCCGCTAGTCGCGCTCGCCGGCCCCTGCGACCAGTTGCCCGACTTGCCTTCGCGTGACCAGGCCTTGTCGTCCACCCGCACGCGCTCGAGGTTCACGGTGCTCGCCCCGAGCTTCATCTCGGTGAGCGTGCGCTCGCGGTGCGTGTCTGCCACGTCGCCAGTCACGGCGACCTTCAGTGATGCATCACCGGCGCCGGCCGCAGCGTCCCCGAAGACGCCGGTTGTCACCGCTGTGAGGTCATAGCGGAACGATTGCAGACCATCCGCCGCCGAGTGTGTCGGTGTGTTCGACCGACATCCGACGAGCGCGAGCACAACCATCGAGGCAAGAACGATTCGCTTCATCCAACCACCATCGCGGACGAGTCAACCTCGCGCGAGCGCGACCTAGTAGCCGCGTGTGGGATCGACCTCGTTCGCCAGCGGCTCGTGCGCGGCGTAGCGCTGCAGGTTGTCGCAGAACACGTTCGTCGCGAGGCCGTAGAGATCCGCAACGCGGCCACTGATGTGCGGCGTGATGATGATGTTGTCGAGGTCCCACAGTGGATGCTCAGCCGGCAGCGGCTCCTTCGTCGCGACGTCGAGCGCAGCGCCAGCAATCGTCCCGTCACGCAGCGCCGAGGCAAGCGCCGCCTCGTCGATCACCTCGCCACGCGACACGTTGATCAGGTACGCACTCGACTGCATCGAGGTCAACGCCGCAGCATCGAGCAGCCCACGCGTCTCGTCGGTCAGCGCCGCTGACAGCACCACGAAGTCGCTCTCGGCGAGCAGCTTCCCCACCTCGGATGGCGCGTATGCCGCATCGAGCAACGGGTCGCCACCACCCGCGGCAAACGAGCGGCGCGTCGCCACGATCCGACAACCGAACGCCTTCGCGCGCTTCGCAACCTCAGCACCGATGTGCCCGAAGCCCACAATGCCGACCGTCTTCCCGACGAGCGTCGTCACGGGGATGCGCTCCCAGCCGTGCGCCGCCTGATTGCGCGCGAGGCGAGGCCAACCCTTCGAGAACATCACCATGCAGCCGACGACGTACTCGGCGATCGGCACGGCGTTGAAGCCAGCCGTCGTCGTGAAGCGCACACCGCTCGCCAGTGCCGCCGACGGCAGTGCATCTGCCCCAGCCGATCCGAGCTGCAGCCACTTGAGTTGCGGCGCGATCGTGTCGAGCGACTCCATGATCGCGTTCCACTGGCCCGACCAGTTACCAAACGCCACCTCGGCATCGGCGAGTGCGCCGTGCAACGTGGCGTCATCCATCTCCCCACGACCGAGGATGCGCACGTCGTACTCGGGCGACACGGCGCGAATCTGGTCAGCAGCGCCCTCGGGCAACTCGACGCCAGCAACGACGACGCGGATGGCCATCTCGAACTCCTCGGTAGTGCAGCGGGGAACACACGGCAGCGGGCGCGACGATAGCACCGCGCTCAGGCTCGAACGAGGTGTGACTAGGCGGCCTCAGGCACCGAGCGCGCGAGCACTGGCCCCGTCTCGGGAATCACGAGCGCACTCACAGCCAGCGCCAACGCGAGACACCCCGCATTCGCGATGTGGCTCGCGACCGACTGACGGTGCTGCTCGGGCTGGGGTTTGCGGGTGCGCTGGGCGCGAACATCTCGTTCGCATCGTGGCTGCCGACGTACTACCAGGAACAGTTCGCGTTCAGCCTCGAGCGTGCGGGGCAGACTGCCTCGGTGCTCACCATCTTCGGCATGGTCGGATCGCTACTGGGCTCCGTGCTGCCGATGCGCTTTCCGCGTCGCAAGCCGTTCCTGCTGCTGGCCGGGCTGCTGATGCCGATCGCCGGCGTCGGTTGCTTCCTCGGCACCTCGAATGCGGTGCTGCTGCCGAGCCTCGCGGTCTTCGGCGTGGCGACCTCGATCTTCATTCCGGTGATGATGACGATTCCGATGGAGGCCGCTCGTATCGGGCCGGCGCGCGCTGGCGTCGCGGTTTCGGTGATCCTCGGGGCGGGGAACTTCAGCGGGTTCGTGGTGCCGCTGCTCGTGGGCACCGCGCGTGATGTGAGCGGGACGTTCGTACTCGGCCTCGCGGTTGTCGCGCATCGAAAGCGCACCGGCGCCTGCCGCATCGCTCGCCGCGCCAGCGCTCATCACCACCCACACAACCGTCGCCGTACCGACCACTGCTACGAACAGCGTCAGCGTCAGATGCCAGCCGACGACTGCTGCGACGCTCGCCGCGACCGACATCGAGGTCGCCACGCCAAGTGTCTGCGCGACGATGCCAAGACCGTTTACCGGTGCGAGTTCGCGCGGCTCGAACCAGCGCACCACCACCGCGGGCAGCGCACTGAGCAACACCGCCGCGCCGAGCGAGAAGAGGATGCGAAGCACGAGTAGCGCCACAAAGCTGTTCGCCAGGGGCGTGAGCAGCATCGAGGCGAGCAGCGCGCCACCCAGGGTGACC
>QWQU01000022.1 GCA_003670735.1 Chloroflexota bacterium
ATCTTCGCGCCGCAGTCCGAGCTTGGCCTGATCATCATCGACGAGGCGCATGAGTGGACGTACAAGCAGAGCGATCCGGCGCCGCGCTATGACGCGCGTACCGTTGCCGCGCATCTCGCTGAGCTGACTGGCGCAACGCTCGTGTACGGCACGGCGACGCCGGATGCGGAACGCTGGTACGAGGCGGCCGAGGGCGACTTGATGCGCCTCGATCTGCCGCGCCGGTTCCGGCCGGTCGCGCAGCCGGATGGCACGACAACGATGTGGCCATCAACGGAGCTGCCGCCGGTTGAGATCGTCGATGTGCGCGGTGAGCGGCAATTGTTCTCCGAGCCGTTGATGCAGGCGCTCGGCGAAACGCTCGACCGCGACGAACAGGCGATCCTCTTCCTCAACCGTCGTGGGCTTGCGGGCTACCTGCTGTGCTCGCAGGGGCACTCGCCGACGTGCCCGTCGTGCGACGTCTCGATGTCGGTGCACGAGCTGCCGGGCGGCGTGACGCGCCTGATCTGCCACCAATGCAATCGCTCGCGATCGATGACGGCTCGATGCGCCGAGTGCGGACGGCCGATGCGCGAGGCGCGTGCGGGGACGCAGCGTGTCGAGCAGGAAGTGCGGCGGCTCTTCCCGGCGACGAAGGTGCTGCGCTGGGACCGCGACACGGCGCGCACTGCCGAACAGCACGAGGCGATGCTTGGTCAGTTCACGCGACACGAAGCAGATGTGCTGGTCGGTACGCAGATGGTAGCGAAGGGCCTCGACCTGCCGCTGGTGACGTTTGTCGGTGTCGTACTGGCGGACTACTCGCTATGGAGCGGCAGCTTCCGAGCGCGTGAGCAGACATTCCAACTGCTCGCACAGGTAGCGGGACGAGCGGGACGAGCGGAACGGCCGGGACGGGTCGTGATCCAGACGCTGACGCCTGACGACCGAGCGATCCTCGCCGCATCCGAGCACGACGTGGATGGCTTCTTCGAAGGCGAGCTGCCCTGGCGCAACGAGCACCAGTACCCACCGTTCACGCGCCTGGTCCGCTTGATGTTCCAGCACGCCAGCAACGAGTACGCCCTCGAGGAAGCGGCGCGGGTCAAGGCGGAGCTGCGGCGGATCGCCTCCGGCCTACCGGATGTCGAGGTGCTTGGGCCGACGCCCCCGACGATCGCCCGGGTGCGCGGGCGCTACCGGTGGAGCCTGCTGGTGCGCGGAGCCGATCCGGCCGCGCTGGTACGCGAGATCGACCTGCCGCCGGGCTGGGTAGCCGATGTCGACCCCACCAACGTGACGTAATACTGATATCGATCGCCCGCTCAGCGGCTCGCGGAGACGCTGCGAGGCTTGCCCCGTACAATTCCGAGTTGAACAACTGTATGGAGCGAGTGGTGGCGATCCGACCGATTCGGTACCTCGGGGACCCTGTCCTCCGCCAGCCGGCCAAGAAGGTGCGGCAGGTTGACGATGCGATCCGCCACCTCGTCGAGGACATGATCGAATCGATGTACGCGGCGCAGGGGGTTGGCCTCGCCGCGCCGCAGATTGGCGTACCGCTGCGTGTGGTCGTGCTCGGCATGCCCGATGAGGAGCCATTCGCGCTGATCAACCCTGTCGTCGTCCGCGCTACCGGCACGCGTCGCCTCGAAGGCGAGGGGTGTCTTTCGGTGCCCGGCTATCGAGGGGTGATTACGCGGTCTGAGAAGGTGGTCGTGCGTGCGCTCGACCTCAAGGGCAAGGAGATCCGCGTGCGCGCGGAGAACAACCTGCTCGCTGAGGCATTGGAGCACGAAGTCGACCACGTGAACGGCATCCTCTATGTCGACCGCATCGACACCAAGACTGACCTGTTCAAACTGGACAGCACGGACTGGGCCACCGCGCGCCCGATCGAGGAGCGCGAGGCCGACGAGGACGAAGAGGCAGTCACCGAGTTGAGCAGCGGTGGAGTGAGCAGCAATGGCTGAGTCGCTGCTGCTGCTCGCGGCGGTTGTCGCGTCGTTCTACTTCATCCTGATGCGGCCTGTGCTGCAGCAGCAGAAGAAGCGTCGTGGAGACATGTCGCGGCTCGTAATCGGCGATGAGGTGATTACGAGTGGGGGCTTCTTTGCCACCGTGCGTGACATTCAGACGCGCGAGCAGGGGCCGGTGGAGATCACATTGGAGGTCGCTCCTGGTGTGCTGCTGCGCGGCACGCCCGAGGCGATTGGAAGCATTACGCAGCCCGCGGACGCCATGTCCTCGCGGCCCGGGAAGGCGAGCTGAGCCTGATGCCAACGCGCAGTCGGTTGATACCGGCATTGGCAATTTTGATTGTGACCGCGGCAGCGCTCTATGCGATCTGGCCGTCACAGCCGGCGCAGTTCCTGCCTCGGTATATCCCGTGGCCGAAGGGGCAGGGGGTGCACCTCGGTTCGTTCGTGCGCCCGACGATGCGGCTTGGCCTCGACCTGCAGGGCGGCATGCGTCTGCTGTTGCACGCCACGCTGCCACAGGGCGTTGAGGGCAACGTCGCGGACGCGATGGACGGCACGCTGAGCGTGCTGCGCCGCCGCGTCGACTCGTCCGGCGTTGCGGAGTCCGAGATCACGCGGCAGGGCACCGACAACATCTCGGTGCAGCTGCCGGGTCTGACGCCTGACCAGGCACGCAAACTGCTTGGACGCACCGCATTGCTGCAGTTCTGCGAGCGCGCCCCGGGCGCGAGCCAGGGCGCTGCGCCGTGTGACGCGGCCGGTCAGTGGGTGCAGGCGACGGGCGTCCTCGACGGTAAGGATGTGCCGCTGACGTCTCGATACCTGAAGGCAAACGCGCAGGTCACGAACGACAGCATTGGGCAGCCGGTGGTCGTCTTCGAGTGGCAGGGCAATGGCCCCGAGCTCTCGAGGCAGGTCACGCAGCGCCTGCTGGGGCAACCGCTCGGCATCTTCCTCGACACAGAGATCCTGGCCTCGCCAACCGTGCAGGGCGTGATTGAGACGAACGGTTCGATCTCGGGCATGCCGCTCGCGACGACCGGCGACAAGACTGGTGCTCGCGACCTCGTGGTGCAGCTCAACTCGGGCGCACTGCCGGTGCAGTTGAGCGTGCTCCAGGAGCAGAACGTCGACGCCACGCTCGGTACGGACGCTGTGCAGCGCTCGGTACTCGCGGGTGAGATCGGGCTGCTGATCGTCGTGCTGTTCATGGTGCTGTACTACCGCGTGCCGGGCGTGATGGCCTCGCTCGCGCTGCTCGTCTACACGATTCTCACGCTGGCGATCTTCAAGCTCGTGCCCGTCACGCTGACGCTTGCCGGGATCGGCGCATTCGTGCTGTCTGTTGGCATGGCGGTGGACGCGAACGTCCTCGTGTTCGAACGCATGAAGGAGGAGATGCGCGATGGGCGCTCCTTCAGTGCATCGCTCGAGGCTGGCTTCGCGCGCGCGTGGCCATCGATTCGTGACTCGAACGTCAGCACACTGATCACGACAGTGATCTTGTACGTGCTCGGTGGTGGCGTGAGCATTCCGGGCCTTGGCGCGTTCGAGGCGCCGCTCGTGCGCGGGTTCGCGGTGACGCTGGCAATTGGTGTTGCCGTGTCGCTGTTCTCGTCACTGTTCGTGACGCGCACGCTGCTGCGCCTGCTGCTGGGGACGCGCATTGCGCGCAACCCCGAGCTGCTGGGCGCGAACTTGCGACCGATTGCTGACCTCGCCCCGGGCGAGTTGCGTCCGGCGGGGGGCGAGTAATGCGCATCGACCTGGTATCCAGCCGCAAGTGGCTGTTCCTGATCAGTGGTGTGACGGCGCTGCTCGCGCTGATCGTGCTGCTGATTCCGCCGGCACTGAAGCCGGGCATCGAGTTCACCTCTGGTAGCACGATGCAGCTGAAGTTCGCTGCGCCGGTGAAGGCAGACGATCTGCACTCGGAGTTTGTGGCGCTCGGGCATTCCGAGGCGCGTATTCAGTCGACGGGTTCGAGCGAGTTCCTGATTCGCACTCGAAGCCTGCAGTCGCCGGCTGGCTCGTACAACGAAGTCGAGCCGACCGTGACGGCGACGCCTGCTGCGGACGTTTCGAGTGGCGGTGCCTCGACGGTTGTCGTCGGCAAGGCCGGCGCGACCGGCGATGTGACCGTGAAGGCGATCGTCGGTGGTGACCCGTGTAAGTTCGGCATCGACGCCGGCACGATCAAGGCCGGTACCGTCGCGCGTGTGATCGAGCTGCACCCGGACTGTTCGAATGACGCGGTGTACCGCGTGCAGGCGGGCGTGGTGACGGGCTACATCGCTGCGGCTGACACCAATAACTTCAAGCAGGCGGTTGCCTCGCCTACGCCAGGTGCGACTGCAGCGGCGACGCCGACGGCTGTTGCTACACCTCGTGCGAACGCGCCGGGTGAGCGTGGTGACATCGAGGAGGCACTGCAGAAGCGCTTCGGCGACTTCAGCGTCCTCGAGTCATCGACGGTGACTCCGGTCGTGTCGGCGGCTGGCGTGCGAAACGCCTCGGCGGCGATCGTGATCTCGGCGATCTTCATCATGGGGTACATCGCGTTCGCGTTTGCCTCGGTGCCGCGTCCGGTGCGCTACGCGACGTGCGCGATCATCGCGACCGCGCACGATGTGATCATCGTGCTGGGTGCGTTCTCGCTGATGGGCAAGCTGTTCGGCGTCGAGGTGAACCTGATGTTCATCACGGGCCTACTGACGGTGATTGGCTTCTCGGTGCACGACACGATCGTGGTGTTCGACCGCATTCGTGAGAATGTGCGCTTGGCACCTGGCGCGCCGCTCTCAGAGAACGTGAATGCGGCGCTCGTGCAGACGCTCGGGCGATCGCTCAACACCTCGACGACGGTGCTGCTGACGGTGGTGGCGATGCTGCTGCTGGGTGGTGAGTCGATTCGCGAGTTCCTGCTCGTGCTGTTGGTCGGCATCATCTCGGGTACGTACTCGAGCATTGGTGTCGCGGCGCAACTGCTGGTCTCGTGGGAAGAGGGCGACTTCGCGCGGCTGTTCGGCCGGCGTCGTCCGGCATCGGCCGCGACCGAGTAGCGGAGACGGCTCGAAAGATTCGTACTACGGAGCGAGGCGCGAGCCTCGCTCCGTTGTTTCTGCGTCGACTTGTTGGGCTGAGGTTGGCTAGCGGCCGAAGCCGCGCACGAGCACGACGCCGGAGAGCAGCAACACGACGCCGGCGAGGCGGAGCGGAGTGACCGGCTGCGCCGCGTTCCCGAACGCGCCGATCTGGTCCATCAGCACGGCACCGACGAGCTGTCCGGCGATGGTCGCGCTGAGGAAGAGCGCGACGCCGATGCGCGGCGCGAGCGTGGCGGCACCGATGATGAACGCGAGGCCAAAGAGGCCGGTGATCGCGTAGTACGGCGGCAGGCCGCGCACCGTCAGGAACAGGGCGATGCCGGCGAGCACTGCGGCGCCAATGAAGATCACGGGACGATCGAGCGGCGCCGGTAGTGCGAGCGATTCACCGCGCAGGCCTCGGAAGGCGAGGATGACCGCGACGGCCGTCGCGGTCGCGAGGATCGAGAGCCAGGTTGCCTCACTCGGGCCACGGAGGCGGCCGACGGAGCCGAGCATGCTGGTCTGGACGGCGGCGCCAATGCCGATGAGCACCGCGATCAAGAGCGACAGTAGGTTCCACATGCGCGCGAGTGTACCGTGCTTCCGAACGGAGCCACGGCATGACTCGCACCGCATTCGTCACTGACTCAACGCACGTCGCGCACCTGTCCGACGGCCATCCGGAGCGTCCGGAACGGCTTGAGGCGATCATCGCGCAGCTCGAAGGTCGCGGACTGCGAGAGCGCATGGTCGAACTCGCGCCGCGCGAGGCGACCGACGCGGAGTTGCTGCGGGTGCACGCGCGCTCGTTGCTCGATGCAGTCGCGAGCGCGGCGGCGCGCAGCGCGTGGCTCGACCCAGACACGTACACGCGCCCAGAGTCGACTGGCATCGCACGCCGCGCGGCGGGTGGGCTGCTAGTGGCGCTCGAGGCGGTGATGCGTGGTGAGGCGGACAACGCGTTTGTTGCGATGCGCCCGCCTGGTCACCACGCCACGCCGACGCGGCCGATGGGCTTCTGTCTCTACAACAACGTAGCGATCGCTGCGGCGACTGCGCTTGAGGCGGGCGTCGAGCGGATCGCGATCCTCGATTGGGACGTGCACCACGGAAACGGCACGCAGGATGCGTTCGAGCGGGACTCGCGGGTGCTCTACGTGAGCACGCACGCTGCGCCGTTCTATCCGGGCACGGGCGAACTGCACGACACGGGTGTTGGCACGACGATCAACATCCCGCTGCCGCACGAGAGTGGCGATGCCGCCTTCGTCGCTGCGTACGAACAGGTCGCGCTGCCGGCACTTGAACGACATCAGCCGGAGCTGATCCTCGTGTCGAGCGGGTTTGACTCACACGCCCGTGACTTCCTCGCAACGTTGAATGTCACGACAGATGGCTACAACCGCGTGGCACAGCTCGCGGTCGATGCGGCGCAGCGGCTGTGCGGTGGCCGGATCATCGCGTCGCTCGAGGGCGGCTACGACGAGCACGCGCTGGCGTGGTGCTCGAGTGGGCTTGTCGAGGTGCTGCTGGGCGAGACGCCGACACCGGATCCGGAGCCGCTCGATGTGGGGCCAGGCGACGCGCACGAGCGACTGATCGCCGAGGTGCGTGCGATCGCCGGGCTCTAACGAGAGCTAGGCCTCGGTGTCGGCGAGCTCGTAGTCGGGCAGGATGTCCACGAAGACGGAGTTCGAGAGCAGCTGACCGCGCGTGGTGAGACGCAGGCGGTCGTCAGCCCATTCGAGCAGACCGTAGCCGATGTGCCGCTGCACGGCGGGGCCGTAGGCATCCTTGATGCTGACGCCGAAGCGGTCGCGGAACTCCGCCGCGCTCACGCCTTCCATGAGCCGCAGCCCAAGGATCATCGCGTCGGCGCGCATCGTGACGTCGTCTGGGGACTCGCCGCTCTTGATCTGCTGCATCGTGGCGCGGCCAGTAGCCTGGCGCTCCTCGTAGGTCGCGTTCACGGCGTCGACGTACTTGTTGGGCGCGTCGATGTTCGCGAAGCGCTGGCCGGCAAAGAAGGAGTGCGCGCCCGCGCCCATGCCGATGTATGGCTCCGCGTGCCAGTAGACGAGGTTGTGCTTGCAGGCGTGATCGGGCAGCGCCCAGTTGGAGAGCTCGTAGTGCTCGTAGCCTGCCTCGGCGAGGCGGTCACGGGTCCACTCGTACTGGTCGGCAACGACGTCCTGGTCGGGTTCGGGGAGCATGCCCTTCGCAACCTGGTAGTAGAGCGCCGTGCCGGGCTCGACGGTGAGGGCGTAGCAGGATAGGTGCTCCGGGCGCAGCGCGATCGCACGCTCCAGCGTCTCTTGCCAGCGCTCGATGGGCTGGCCGATGAGGCCAAAGATGAAGTCGAGGTTCATGTTGTCGAAGCCGGCGTTGCGAGCCGACTCGATCGCCTCGAGGGCACGCGTGCTGTCGTGCAGGCGGTCGAGCAGCTTGAGCTCGTCGTCGTGCAGCGACTGGATGCCGATGGAGAGACGGTTGATGCCGAGGTGGCGCATGCCCTCGAGGTGGGGCTGCAGCAGCTCGCTCGGATTGGCCTCGAGCGTCCATTCGGCGTCGGGCGCTACGTCGTAGTTCGCGCGGACGGCGTTGGTAATGGCCTCGAGGTCTTCGAGGCTGGTCAGGCTCGGTGTGCCGCCGCCGAAGAAGACGGTGTTGACCTGAAACGACTGAGCAGCGGGCGCCCAGAGCTCGATTTCTCGGATCAGCGCGGGGGTGTAGTCGGGCACCATGTGCCCGAGGCCCTCGTAGGAGTTGAAGTCGCAGTAGCCGCACTTCGCCGTGCAGAACGGGATATGCAGGTAGAGCGCGAGGCCGGGCTTTGTGGTGGTCACACCTCCAGCCTACAGGTCGGTCTCGACCCGAGCCACCGCCGGGATGCCCCCATGAAAATGCAATGTTTCGGCGCTCCGCCGTATGCCGGGCCGGGGGTGAGGGCCGGTACGCTGGCTTGCGTTGCGAATTGCAGTAAACCTCCCAGCGCACCTCGACTGGCACACCCGCGACCGCTTTGGGTCGCGAGGAATCGTGCGTCGGATTGGTGCGCTCGTTTTCGGTGCCGTACTGGTGGTGGGGGTGCTTGGCATCGGGCACCTGCTGGCGGACGCGGCTTCGGCGTTTGAGCGCAGTCACGCCGAGGCGGCGACGGTGGTTGCCAAGGTCACGGCGGCTCCGACCGTCGTCCGCACACCTCGACCGATCGCTACGACACGGGCGGTTGTGGTTGCCACGCCGACGCCCGCACCGCTGCCGCCGGACTACGTCGCGCGGATCAGCTCGCCCACGCTGAAGCTCGAGAACTACGTCACGCGGCTCGGCGTGATCAACAACCAGATGCAGTCGCCTGATGCCGATGGGGTGCACGCGATCGGCTGGTACCCCGAGTACGCCACGCCCGGCCGAGGCGGCAACGCCGTGTTTTCGGCGCACGAGACGTGGGAGTTCCAGCACGGGCCGTTCTACTCGATGCACCTGGCGAAGCCGGGGGACGAGCTGACGATTCAAATGACCTCGGGAGCGACGTACCGGTACGTGGTGACCTCGAACCGCCGGTATCCGGAGGCGACGATCCCGATGGGGGACATCATCTGGCCGGGCAACGAGCCACCCGGCGAGGAGTGGGCGACGTTCATCACCTGCGGCGGGCGCTTCGTGCGGACCGAGTCGAACGGGCTTGGCGAGTACCTCGATCGTGACGTGGTCGTGGCAAAGCGATTGAGCTAGCGGGCACCTCGATAGCGTCGCGTTGCTCGGCCTGTGGGGCCGTGCGACACTCGGCGGCCTGAACCGGCGTCGCTGATACGCGACGTAATACTGAGGAGCCGGGCGTGCTACGGACCCATCTTGGCGGCGATCTGCGCGCGGAACACGCGGGGCAAACGGTCGTGCTGGCTGGCTGGGTCAATCGTCGGCGCGATCACGGCGGCCTAGCCTTCATCGACCTGCGTGACTCGTCTGGCCTCGTCCAGGTGGTGTTCCACCCGGAGCAGGGCGACGCGTTCAAGGTCGCTGAGGACGTGCGCAACGAGTACGTGCTGCGCGTCTGGGGCGAGGTAGCCCTGCGCCGTGACGGCAGCCAGAACGCCGATCTGTCCTCGGGCGCGATCGAAGTGATCGTCAGCCAGGTTGAGGTGCTTAACTCCTCGGAGACGCCGCCGTTCCCAATCAACCAGGACACGACGGTCGATGAGCTGACGCGGCTGCGCTATCGCTACCTCGACCTGCGCCGTGAGCGCATGACCGAGAACCTGCGCATGCGACACCGCATCGTGAAGTTCATCCGCGACTACTTCGATGACCTGGACTTCGCTGAGGTCGAGACGCCCGTGCTCAACCTCGCGACGCCGGAGGGGGCGCGCGACTACCTCGTGCCGTCGCGCGTGCATCCGGGCAACTTCTACGCGCTGCCGCAGTCGCCGCAGCAGTGGAAGCAGCTGCTGATGGTGGCTGGCCTCGAACGCTACTTCCAGATTGCTCGCTGCTACCGCGACGAGGACTTGCGGGCCGACCGCCAGCCTGAGTTCACGCAGCTCGACGTTGAGATGTCGTTCGTGGACGAGCAGGACATCCTCGAGATGCTCGAGGACCTGTACACAAAGATGATCGCCGCGGTCGGGCCGCAGTTCACGCTGCAGTCGAGCCCCTTCCCGCGCTTCACCTATCCCGAGGCGATGGAGCGCTATGGCTCCGACAAGCCCGACATCCGGTACGACCTCGAGATCCACGACCTGACGCCGCTGATCCGTGGGACGGACTTCGCGGTGTTCAAGAACGTGATCGAGGGTGGCGGACGCATCCGTGGCTTCTCGGTGCCGGGAGCCGGCGAGACGCCGCGGCGTCAGCTCGACGCATTGATCGAGGTGGCGCGTGAGGCGGGGGCGCAGGGACTCGTGACGGTTGCGTTCGGCGGCGAGGGATCGTTGACCGGGCTGACGACCGACGATGTGCGGTCGCCTGTGGCTCGATTCTTCACGCCGGAGCAGTTCGCGGAATGGGGGGCGGCCTGTGGCGCGAGCCGAGGCGACCTGCTGCTGATCGCGGCTGGCCGGGACGCGCTGACCTCGAGGGTGCTGGATGTGCTGCGCCGGCGGATGGCCGAGGAGCACAGCCTGGCTGACGAGCAGACGCTCGCGTTCTGCTTCGTGACCGAGTTCCCGATGTTCGAGTGGGACGCGCAGGACAACAAGTGGAATGCCGTCCACCACCTGTTCACGTCACCGTTTGAAGAAGACTTCGCGATCATGGGCGAGCAGCCGGAGGCCGTGCGGTCTCGGGCGTACGACCTGGTCTGTAACGGCTGGGAGATCGGGGGCGGCTCGATCCGCATCCACCGTCCCGAGAAGCTGATGCAGGTATTGGGCCGCCTCGGGATTGAGCGCGAGGAAGCCACGCAGAAGTTTGGTCACATGCTGGAGGCGTTCACCTACGGGGCGCCGCCGCACGGCGGCTTCGCCTGCGGCCTCGACCGGACCGTGGCGATGCTGGTCGGGGAGCGGGATATCCGCGAGGTGATCGCGTTCCCGAAGACGAAGTCGGCCTCGGACATGATGACCGGGGCTCCGGCGCCGGTGAGCGGTGCGCAGCTCAATGAGGCCCACATCGCCGTCGCGCTCCCGCCATCTGTATGATGCGCAGGAATCCGTGACCGGCCCCCACCGCGTTCACTGGGTGCTACCCCTGTCGTAGGCGTGGCGCTTGTTGGAGTGGAGTAGCCGATGACCGGGCAGAAGCGGATCCTCGCGGCGCTCCTGGGAGCGCTCGCTGTCCTCGTTCTGATCATTGGCGGCTTGTCCGCGGTGCTGCTGCTGAGCGGCGGGCCGAAGGGCGGCGGCTCGAACACAGCGACCTCCGGCGGCACGGTTGATACCAAGCCGGCGAGTGGGCGTTTGCGCCTGCCGGGCACCGACCCACTGACCCTCGACCCCGCGCTTGCGACGGACTCGGGATCTGCCGAGTACATCGTCGAGATCTTCAGCGGGCTGATGACGATCGCCCCTGACCTAAAGATTGTCCCGGACCTCGCCGAGTCGTATCAGGTCAGCGACGACGGCAAGACCTTCACTTTCAAGTTGCGCGACAACGCTGTGTTCCACGACGGCCGGTCGGTCGAGGCGTCCGATGTGAAGTGCTCGTTCGAGCGCGCCGCCTCGCGGACGACCGCGTCGCCGACCGCGCCTGTGTACCTGAACGACATCATCGGCGCGAACGACATGATGACGGGCCGCGCGCAGAACATCTCCGGCATCGAGGTCGTCGACAAGAAGACGGTCAAGATCACGATCGATGCGCCGAAGCCGTACTTCATCGCGAAGCTGACCTACACCACGGCGATGGTGGTGGACTGCAAGCAGGCACAGCAGAACCCGCGCAACTGGACGCGCTCGCCGAACGGCACTGGGCCGTACCGGCTCACGGACTGGCGCGTCGGCGAGCGGATCGTGCTCGAGTCGAACCCGAAGTACTACCTCGGTGCGCCGAAGGTCAGCCAGGTCCTGTACCAGTTCACGGGTGGCTCGGCGCTGACGCGCTTCGAGAACAACGAGCTGGACATCGCAAGCATCAGTGTCAACGACATTGACCGCGTGCGTGACAAGAACAGCGCGCTCGGCAAGCTCTATCAGACGAGCACGGACTTCACGATCTCCTACATCGCGTTCAATGCGAAGAATGCGCCGTTCGACGACGCCAACGTGCGACGCGCGTTCGGCCTCGCGATCGACCGGTCGAAGGTGACGAGCGTCACGTTCAACAACATGATCAGCCCTGCGACCGGCATCTTGCCGCCGCAGCTGCCTGGCTTCACGCCCGACGACAAGTCGCTGAAGTTCAACCCGGACGCGGCGAAGGCGGCGCTGGCTGCCTCGAAGTACAAGAACGCTGCGGGGCTCCCGCCGATCACGATGACTGAGATCGGTGGCGGCGCTTCGGCCGGCCTCGACACGCAGGCGTATATCGAGCAGTGGAAGCAGGTGCTCGGCGTCACGGTGCAGGTGAAGCAGCAGGACACTGCGAGCTTCTTCGAGGACCAGCAGAAGGGCCGTCTCCAGATGTTCAACGCGGGCTGGGTGATGGACTACCCAGATCCCGAGGACGTGCTGGACCTGAAGTTCTACTCGAAGTCCACGCTCAACGACATCGGCTACTCGAACCCGGATGTGGACCGCATCCTCGAGCAGGCTCGTATCGAGCGTGACCCAGGCAAGCGCCTCGCGCAGTACCAGGACGTCGAGAAGCGACTGATCAACGACGGTGCGTGGCTACCGCTGTACTTCGGTGGGACGCATCAGGTCGTGAACGCCTCGGTGAAGGGTTGGTTTAACCCACCGATGGTGATTCCGCGCCTGCGCTACATCAGCGTCGACCGGTAGTCGTCGAAGCGTCAGGAGCGAACGATGACGGGCTATGTGATTCGCAGGCTCGCCATCCTGCCGCTCACGCTGTTCATCGTGTCCTTCTTCACGTTCGCGATCGCGCGCTATGGACCCGGTGACCCAGTCACGGTTGCTGCCGGCCAGGTGCGCGATCCCGAGGTGCTGGAGCGCATCCGCGAGGAGCGTGGCCTGAACGGCACGATCTTCGAGCAGTACCAGCGCTGGGCAGTGCGCGCGCTCGAAGGTGACTTCGGCGAGTCGTTCATCCAGCAGGGCTACAGCGTGCGCGAGCTCGTGGTGCCGAAGATGATCGTCTCGGCGCAACTGAATGTGCTCTCGATCATCTTCGTGTTTGTGATCGGGGTGCCACTGGGCATGCTCGCTGCATGGTTCCAGGGCAAGTGGATCGATCCCTTCATCATCTCGACGCTGCTGTTCCTGAGCGCGATCCCCGTGCTGGTGATCTTGCCGCCGATTCAGTGGCTGCTCGCGGTGCGCTTCCACATCATCCCGGTCGGTGGCTGGGGCGGACTGATCGACATCTTCTGGATCGGCGGCGTGATCGCCGTGCCGATCCCGAATCCACACCTCTACCTGCCGCTGATCGTGCTGACCGTGCCGGGCTTCTCGGGTGTGGCACGCCTCGTGCGAATCACGGCGCTGCAAGTCTCGCGCGAGGACTACGTGCGCACGGCGCGCGCGAAGGGCCTGACCGAGGCGACCGTGGCGCTGCGGCACGTGCTGCCGAACGCGATGCTCCCGCTAGTGACGGCGATCGGCCTGTCGCTCGCGGGGATCGTGGAGGGCTCGTACTTCACGGAGACGCTGCTCGGCATTCCCGGCATCGGCGCGTTCACGTTCGAGTCGGTGCGAAGCCGCGACTACGACGTGATCCTCGCGACGACACTGATCGTGGCCGTCTTCTTCATCGTGATGAACCTGCTGACTGACCTGGCGTATGCGCGGATCGACCCGCGTGTTCGCCTCGGTGCGAGCAACGTCTCGTGACGACCGTCGCGCCGGCATCTGACCTCCATTCGCCAGCCGCTGCGGCGGCATCGCGAGGTGCGGTCGCGCTGTTCTGGGAGCGACTACGCAAGAAGAAGCTGGCGATGATGTCGCTGGTGGTGATCGTGCTGATCTATGGCGGTGGCATCCTAGCGCCGGTGATCGCGCCGTACTCCTACACACAGCAGAACATCGACCAGGCGCTGCAGGGTCCGAGCCGTGCGCATCCGCTCGGCACGGACCGCCTCGGGCGCGACATGCTCAGCCGCTCGCTGTACTCGGCGCGGACGACGCTGGTGGTGAGCGTGGCGGTGCTCGTGAGTGGGTCGCTGCTGATTGGCAACGGGCTCGGCCTAATCGCCGGCTACCGAGGTGGCTGGGTCGACAACATGATCATGCGCGTGGGCGAGATCTTCTCCTCGCTGCCGGGCTTACCAATGCTGATCCTCGTGAATGCCGCACTCAGTCCTCGGGTGGACGAGTTCGCGAAGTGGGCGGCGAGGCTGCCCGGCGGGGGCGGCGTCGTCCATGACTTCGCCTCATATAGCAGTATCTTCGCGGCGCTGTCGCTCTTCTTCTGGGTCGGCACGGCTCGGTATGTCAGGTCGCTGGTGCTCCAGCTCCGGGAGCGCGACTTCATCCTCGCGGCTCAGGCGCTGGGGGCGAGCACGCCTCGAATCCTCGTGCGGCACCTGCTGCCGAACATCGCCTTCATCGTGGTGCTCCAGCTCTCGGCCACCCTCGGGTCGGTGGCCGGCACTGAGGTGGCGCTGACCTGGTTCGGGGTGGGCGTTCAGCCTCCAACACCCTCGTTTGGGGCGATGATCTACGACGGGTCGGGGACGCGGACGTTCCAGGCCTATCCCCACTTGCTGCTGGTGCCGGGCCTGTTCGTATCCTCGCTGCTGTTCGCCTTTGCCCTGCTGGGCGACGCCGTCAATGACGTGATCCGCGACCGGTAGCCACTTCCTGTCCCGACCATTTGGCCAGCCCGTTCGGGCAGGCCCGTAGGGGTTCCCGTAGGGGTTCCCGTAGGGCAGGCGCCAAATGGTCGCATGCTATACTCATTTCGGAACGCATCGTGTTTGTGAAGTGGGGGCACACCCCGTGGGTGTGACGATTGAACGTCTGCCGCGCTCGCTCGTAGCGCTCGAGATCGAAGTCGATGACGAGCGGGTTGAAGCCAACATGGAGAAGGCCGCGCGTCGGCTTTCGCAGCGCTACAAGATCCCTGGCTTCCGGCCGGGGAAGGCGCCGCGAGCTGTCCTCGAGCGCACGCTCGGGAAGAGCGCGCTCGTGCAGGAAGCGCTTGAGACGCTGCTGCCCGATCTCTATAGCGAGACGATTGCCGCTGAGTCGATCGATGCGATTGCACAGCCATCGTTCGAGCTGAAGTCGATGGAGCCGCTGGTCGTCTCGGCGACTGTGCCGGTGCGCCCGACGATCGACATCAAGGACTACACCGCACTTCGCGCGCCTCGACAGACTGTCGATCGCAGCGAAGAGCAGATCGAGGCTGCGCTGACGAACCTGCGTCGCCGCTACGCGACGCTCGAGCCTGTCGAGCGCGCCGTGCAGTGGGGCGACACCGTGCGCGCCGATGTCACGGTGCACGTCGACGGTCAGGTCGAAGAGCCACACGTTGAGGAGGGCGCTGAGTTCGCCGTCCTCGAAGGCACGACCGTCTCGCTGCCGGGCTTCCTCGATCGCCTGATCGGCCTCGAGCGTGGCGGCCCGTACACGATTGAATTCGAGCTGCCGAGCGACTTCGTCGCCTCCGACCTCGCCGGGAAGACCGCGCACTACACGGTCACGATCGACGAGGTGAAGGAAGAGATCCTGCCGGACCTCGACGACGAGTTCGCGAAGTCGCTGGGAGACGAGGACCTGCAGACGGCCGACCAGGTGCGTGAGCGCATCGAGGCGAACGTGCTGGCGCAGGCGGAAGCCGCGGCTGAGTCGGCCTACCAGGAGGAAGTCCTGGACCTGCTGATCGCGTCGTCCGAGATCGACTACCCGGAAGTGCTCGTCGACAGCGAGATCGAGCGCATGATCGACCAGGAGTCGAATCACGCCTCGCACACGCCGGAGCAGATGCAGGTCTGGCTCGATCAGATCGGCCGCACGGCTGAGGAAGTGCGCGACGAGCTTCGTCCGCGTGCTGACACCGCTGTGAAGCGTGCACTCGTCCTTGGTGAGCTCGCCTCCAAGGAGAGCGTCGAGGTCGATGAGTCTGAGGTCGACGCCGAGATCGACCGCATGCTGGACCAGTTCTTCGGGCCGGGCGCCGGCATGGAGAACGACCAGCGCGAGCAATTCCGGCAGATGTTCGATACGCCGGACTCGCGGTCGCAGACACGCCACCAGCTCCAGACGCAGGCAACGCTCGGCCGATTGGTCGAGATTGCCTCGGAGGAGGGTGAGGGCGGCGAGGAGGCTCCTCGCGCCCGTGGCACGCGCCGTCGTCGCCGTTCTGGCGAGGGCGATGCGGAGGCCGAAGCCAGCGACGAGGCAGGTACCTCGGAGCCGGTTGAGAACGCGGAAGCAGAGGCAGAGACCAAGTAGGCACCGGGAACGGGGCCTGTACCGACCTCCCATCAGGGATATAGGAAGCCGAGGATAGGGTTCATGCCGACGAGCGATTGGACCGCGCCGCAGAACATTGTTCCGATGGTCATTGAGACCACCGCTCGTGGTGAGCGGGCATACGACATCTATTCGCTGCTCTTGAAGGAGCGAATCATCTTCTTGGGCACGCCCATCGATGACCAGATCGCCAACACGATCGTGGCGCAGCTGCTCTACCTCGACCGAGAGGACTCGGATCGAGATATCAGCATGTATGTCCACTCGCCCGGTGGTGTGATCACCGCTGGCCTGGCGATCTACGACACGATGAACCTGATCCGCAGCGACGTTTCGACGATCGCGGTTGGCTCGACTGCCTCGATGGCGTCGGTGCTGCTGTGCTCGGGCGCCCGTGGCAAGCGTTACGCGCTGCCGAACGCGACGGTGCACATGCACCAGGCGCTGGGTGGTGCTCGTGGTCAGGCCTCGGATATCGAGATTGCGGCGCGGGAGATCCTGCGCAACAACGAGATCATCCGCAGCATCATTGCGAAGAACACTGGCCAGTCGGTGGAGCGCATCACGCGCGACTTCGACCGCGACTTCTACATGAGCGCGGAGCAGGCCAAGGAATACGGCTTCGTCGACGAGATCATCGGCTCTGACCAGGGCGTGTCGATTCCGGGCGGAGCGCTGCCGAAAAACTAGCGGCAACGCGTCGGGGCGGGGTACGCCGAAGAGGCAGTTGGGAACACCGGGGGCACCATGGCGAATACCACCACTCGCGGGAGCCGTGTTCAGTACCACTGTTCGTTCTGTGGGAAGAACCAGGATCAGGTCAAGCGCCTGATCGCTGGCCCCGGTGCGGTGTACATCTGCGACGAGTGCGTGGATCTCTGCCAGGAGATCATCAACGAGGAAACCCAGGCCGGGAAGAACGCGGCCGCCAAGACCCAGCGCAGCACGCTCCGCACCCCGCAGGAGATCGTTGCTCAGCTGGACGAGTACATCGTCGGCCAGGAGCGCACCAAGCGTGTGCTCTCGGTCGCCGTCTACAACCACTACAAGCGCATCGACGCGCCGGCTCAGGCGGATCTCGAGCTCGAGAAGTCGAACATCTTGCTGATCGGGCCGACAGGCACGGGCAAGACCGCGTTCGCGCGGACGCTCGCGCGCGTCCTCGATGTGCCGTTCTCGATCGCTGACGCTACGGCGCTGACCGAGGCTGGCTATGTCGGTGAGGACGTCGAGAACATCCTGCTGCACCTGATTCAGGCGGCGGAGTTCGATATCCAAAAGGCCGAGCGCGGCATCGTCTACATCGACGAGATCGACAAGATCGCCCGTAAGAGCGACAACCCGTCGATCACGCGCGATGTATCGGGCGAGGGCGTCCAGCAGGCGCTGCTGAAGATCATCGAAGGCACGGTCGCAAGCGTGCCGCCGCAGGGCGGTCGCAAGCACCCGCACCAGGACTTCATCCAGATCAACACCTCCAACATCCTGTTCATCGTGGGTGGGGCGTTCGAGGGACTCGAGAAGATCATCTCGAAGCGCACTGGCGCCGGTGGGCGCTCGCTGGGCTTTAGCGCGGGCGCGAAGATCTCTGAGCAGGACAAGGCGTTGGTGCTGCGGGACATCGTCCATGACGACCTGCTGCAGTTCGGCCTGATCCCGGAGTTCGTCGGCCGCCTACCGGTGGTCTCGACGCTCGACCCGCTGGATGTCGAGACGATGATGTCGATCCTGACGCAGCCGAAGAACGCAGTCGCGCGGCAGTACCAGCGCCTGTTCAACCTCGACGACGTGGAGCTGGTTTTCACGGACGACGCGTATGTCGCGATCGCCGAGGCGGCGATCAAGCAGCGCACTGGCGCTCGAGGCCTGCGGACGGTGGTCGAGGAGATCCTCCTCGATGTGATGTACGAGATTCCGTCGCGTCCGGACATCCGCAAG
>QWQU01000023.1 GCA_003670735.1 Chloroflexota bacterium
CTTTGCGGACTGAGCATCGCGGCGGATGGTGATGCGTTGGTGGACCCGAGGGGGTTCGAACCACTGACCTTCTGACTGCCAGTCAGATGCACTCCCAGCTGAGCTACGGGCCCACAGGACTCGCCGTATACGCCCGTGAGGCGCTGGGACAACGGCTGCGGCCGCCTCGGCGACCGTCGAAACATGCTAGTCGAGGGTGGTCGCACCGACAACCGATGCGGCCACCTCGACGGATTCGTGAGCTAGAGGGCGGCCGCGCCGGCCTTGGCGATCTGCTCGTCCTCCTCGGCGGTCGCGCCGGAGACGCCGATCGCACCCACCGTGACCTCGCCCTGCTTGAGCAACACCGCGCCCGCGACGGCGACGAAGCGGCCGCCGGTGCGAGCGATCAGCGCGTTGACCACGGCCGGCACACGCTCGGCCATTGCGCCGAGCTCTGCCGAGGAGCGCCCCATCGTGAGCGCGCCGTTGGCCTTCCCGTCCGCGACGATCGAGGTGAAGGTGCCAGGGTCGCCCTGGCGCTCCAGCCAGAGCGGGACACCGCCCAGGTCGAGCACGGTGATCGTGACGGGCGTGCCAATCTTGGCGGCCTCTACCTTTGCGGCTTCGACCACGCGCACTACGTCGACTGTCTGCATGTGAGGCGTCTCCTGTCGTCAGCTGCGCACGTCCGTGCGCCGCGCGACAGCCTACAGGAGCGCACTGACCGGCGTTGTTACGCGGGTGGTTGGGCCTCGAGCTTCGTGACGCGGTCGACGATGCCGAGGATCGAGTGCACATCGACCGCGTCGCCGGGCTGCGGGTCGGCGTAGGCCATGTCGTGCGAGATGCGCGCCTCGCGGAGCTGTTGCTCGCCCTCGACGAGGTAGCGGAACGCGAAGTAGAGCGTGCCGTGCAGCTCGTATGGCTGCACTGCCTGGATGACTGCGTTCATGCGTGCCTCACTCGAACTGTGCTTGTCTGGGCTGGCCTCATCGCACCGAGGTGGAGACGAGCCGGGCCACTGATTCCCATACGGCGTGCGCGAGGAACGGACCTGGCGCGAAGGTGTGCCCGCCCGCGGTGATCAGCGAAAGCACGCCGGCCCAGAGCGCAAAGCCGAGCGCATTCGCGACGAGCAGCGGTGTCCCTCGGACGCCACTGGCACGCTCGAGTGCGCCCTGCATCGCCATCGTCCAGGCGCCGATGACCGCGATTCCGATGCCGAACGAGAGGTACGGCACCACCATCAGCACACCCAGCGCGAGCGGCGCGGTGGCGAGGCCAGCCTCGCGGAGCAGGCGCTCGATGGAGATCGGCGTCTGTGTCGCGCGCTGGAGCATGCCGTAGGCGACGAGCACCCAGCCGAGCCAGAGGCCGAACGAGACGGCGGTGCCGAAGAGTGCGCTGCGCAGGAAGACGCTGCGGCCGTCGAGGAGCACCGTCCGTCCGTCGACGGTGGCACCGAGGCCCGAAGTGACCCA
This sequence comes from Chloroflexota bacterium, assembly GCA_003670735.1. Classification (GTDB taxonomy): domain Bacteria; phylum Chloroflexota; class Dehalococcoidia; order UBA2979; family UBA2979; genus RH-chloro-G1. The sequence continues at coordinate 1,464 of QWQU01000023.1, forward strand.
CCAGAGCCAGCCACCGACCCCAAGACCGAACATCGAGAGCAGGGCGATGGCGAGCGCCATCTCCATGCCGGGCCCGGTGCTACCGGGCCCGCGCGGAGCCATGAGGTGGGCGATCCACTCGCGGATCGAGGTGATGAGCGACGTGGTGGTGCCCTCCTGGGACGTGGTGCGCGGATTGTAGCGTGCCTGGTGCGACCGGCTCGTCGTTACGTCAGCGGTTCCTTCGATGGCAGGCCGGCACGTCGCGGAAAGCGTGCGTCGAGCGGGCCGGAGCGGCGCACCATCACGATTGTCTGTCGCGGGACGTCCGGCGGCAGCGGCAGACGCAGCCCGGGCTCGAGGATGGCGCGGAGCTCGCGGAGGGCGCCCTGTGCCGCCTCGACCTCTTCGTCCACGCGAGAGCCCTTGGGGGCGGCCAGCAGACCGCCATCGCGCAGCAGCGGGATTGCGTACTCGACCAGCACTGGGAGTGCGGCGAGCGCCTTCGCGGTGGCGACCTCGAACCGTCCGCGGAGGGCCGGGGCGCGCGCGGCATCCTCGGCACGGGCATTCACGACGCGCACCCGCTCGAGGCCGAGCGCCTCGACGGCAGCCTCGAGGAATACGCACTTCTTGGTCGTGGCCTCAACCAGAGTGAGACGGAGCGAGGGCTCGACGATGCGTAGCGGAATGCCTGGCAGGCCCGCACCGGTGCCGAGATCGATGACCGAAGTCGATCGCCCAGGCTTTAGCACCCCGGCGTCACGCAGCGCGACGAACAGCGCGAGCGACTCACCGAAATGGCGGCGCTGGATGCCCTCGCTGTCCGTAATAGTGGTGAGGCCGGCGCGCTCATTCCACTCGCCGATCAGCGCCTCGTAGGTCGCGAACTGGGCGAACTGCTCGGGCGTGAGATCGAGGCGGAGGCGCATTGCCTCGGCTCGTAACGTGGCCTGGGGGTCTCCATCAGTCGTCACGCGTGCCGTGTCCCCTTGTGCCGCAGCCATTTCGACGTGGCGGCTCATCGCCGATCGTTACATTGACATGAGAGGCTGCCGATCTCCTAGACTGATTGGTACAACCGACCCACACAACCACCGCCTGACACCTTCGGAGACCGCATTGGCCGAGACCATCACGACGGCTGCCGCCGCCGCGCATTTCTTCAGCAGCCTCGACGCCGAGGAAGCGCGCGACCAGCACCCGGAAGTCGACCGCTTCACGGAGTGGTTCGGCATGGACCGCAACCTGGGCGAGCTAACCGGCGCGGACGTCTCGACCTACCTCGCCGAGGAGCGCCGTCGCCTGGGTAACGAGAACGACCTCGCCCACCTGGAGCCGGTGCGCTCGTTCCTCTCGTACGCCGCTCGGCTGTCCTTCGTGGACGACGACCTCGTGCCGTACACCCGCACCGCCGGCGCTCCGCAGCGCCACAACGACGCGCCCGAGGCTGGCTCGGCGTACTACGTCACGATCGAGGGCCTCGCCGGCCTCGAGAAGGAAGTCGAAGAGCTCAAGGCGGAGCGCCCGGTGATCGCCGAGCTGCTGCGCACGGCGATGGCCGACAAGGACTTCCGCGAGAATGCGCCGCTGGACGCGGCTCGTGACGCGCAGGCACACCTCGAGGCCCGTATCCGGCAGATCGAGGACCAGCTGCGCCACGCGGTGATCATCGACGCCGACCAGAAGGCGGGCCGTGCCAACGTCGGCTCGACGGTCCGGGTGCTGAACCTCAAGTCAGACCGCGAGCAAGTCTATCACCTGGTCTCGCCGAACGAGGTGAACCCGGCCGAAGGCAAGATCTCGATCGAGTCGCCCCTGGGCATGGCCGTGATGAACCACAGCGCCGGCGATGAGGTACAGGTACATGCGCCGGCCGGTGAGCTGACGATGCGCCTGGTCGAGGTGATCGGCTAGCCCGACTCCGCCGCTCTTAGCACTTGCTTGGCATCCCTTCCGTGCTGGCGGACGTATCCTCAATACGCCCACCACCGGAGGGTTCGACCATGGCTCCTGGCTCCCTGATCTCGCGTGCGAAGTTCCTCGGCCTCATGGGGGCCGGCGGCGTGCTCGGCTATGCCGGCCTGCTGGTCGGTCAGCGCAGCATCGAAGGCTGGCGCGAGAACACCGTCGAAGCACCGACGCCGAAGTTCGATCCCAGCGCGTACCGGCTGACGATCGACGGGCTGTGCGAGCAGCCATTCACGCTCACCTACGACGACCTACGCGGGCTGCCACCGGTGACGCAGGTCAGCGACTTCCACTGCGTCGAGGGCTGGACTGTGCCCGATGTGAAGTGGCAGGGCGTACGGCTGCAGCAGATCATCGACCGCGCGAAGCCGTCCAAGGACGCGCGCTACATCACGTTCCACTCGATGGGTGGCATCTACCGCGACTCGCTCGCGATGCAGCAGGCGAGCCTGCCTGACGTGCTGCTGGCCTACGACATGGACGACGCACAGCTCCCACAGCAGCGAGGCGCGCCGCTGCGCCTCGTGATGCCTCGGATGTTCGGGTACAAGGGCGCGAAGTGGGTGCGGCGCATCGAGTTCCGCGACGACCAGGACATCGGCTACTGGGAAGACCGTGGCTGGCGCGTGGACGCCTGGATCAAGGCGTAGTCGTCCCGTGATCCTCCCGACCTGCGGTCGGCGTCCATGATTCGTCCGGCTGAGTTCGTGCGGCGCTTCGAGGTGCCCACACGGCTCGCGCACTGGGCGCTGGCTGTGCCGTTTCTGCTGCTGCTGATCACTGGCCTCACGAACTACCTGCCTCGACTGAAGGCACTGGCGATCGGCGGCTTCCGCGTGTTCGCGTGGGCACACGTGCTGCTCGGCTTCGCGATGGTCGTGATCGCGGTGCTGGTGGTGCTGAGCCTGCTGCGATCGCGCTCGATGCGCGGGGACGCCGAGACGCTCGCAGCGTTCGGTGACGACGACGTGCGCTGGTTGGAGCACGAGGCACTCGCGCTGACCGGGCAACACACGGCGGCACCACGCGTCGGCAAGTTCAATGCCGGTCAGAAGCTCAACGCAGCGATCTCGGCGTTGGCGACGATCGGGCTGCTGGGAACCGGCGTAATCCTCGGGATCAACACGTTCAGCAAGAGCGTGTTCACGGTTGGCATCACCGGGATGTCGTTCTCCTGGCACACGCTGATCGCGCTCGCCACGATCCCGGTCGTGCTGGGGCACATCTACCTGTCGGCGCTCAATCCTGCGACGCGCGAGTCACTGCGAGGCATCACGCGCGGCTTCGTACGTCGTGATTGGGCGCAGCGTCACCACCCCGATTGGGTGCCGCGCGACGATTAGGCCTCGATAGCTACTACTCCGGCCAGATGCTGTTGAACGGCTGCCAGCCAAGCACGCTACGTGCGCGCTCGGTGGCGTTGCGGTACGAGCGCGGACGCGTCGCCTCGGGGTCACGTGTAGGCGCGGGCAGGCCAAGCCGTGACGCGAGAGCCTCGAGGTATTCGCCCTGGCGGATCGGCTCGGCGTTGATGTTCAGCACCCCGCCACTCGCCTCGGAGTGCAGCGCGAGGGCGACCGCATCGGCGTAGTCGTCGGCGTGGATGTACGACACCCAGTTCATGCCATCGCCGAGGATGTGCTCCTCGCCGCTGCGGAGGCGGGCGATCGTGCGGTCCTGGAAGGTGTCGGGACCGACAAACGAGCCACCGCGCAGGATCTGCCAGCGCATGCGGTTCGGGGCCACCTCGCAGACCATCGCCTCCATCGCGACGTGCGGCGGCGTGACTGCCGGGTCGGCGACGAAGAACGGCGTCGACTCGTCGAGCCAGTCATCACCGCCGTCAACGTACGAGAGCGCGATGCCCTGCTGCACGTAGTGGCCAATGCCTGCCTCGAGCGCGGCGTCGATCAGCTTGCGGGTTCCGGTGGTGCGCAGCGCCTCGTTGGTGTTCGTGGTGCCGAGGCCGGGCGAGTCGGCGCGGAGTGCGGTCGCCATGTGCGCGGCGGCGTCACAGCCCCGGAGGATCGAGGTGAGCTCGGACGGCTCGATCGTGAGCAGGTCGCCCTCGATCAGCTCGACGTCGGGGAGGTCGATCAGCGCGGCGCGCTGCCTCGAACGCACGAGCGCGACGACCTCGTCGCCCTGCCCCACGAGCTGTGGGACGAGCGTGCGGCCGATCACTCCGGTCGCGCCCACGATGAACACACGCATGCAGCCCCACCCATCACTCAGCCCAGTCCGCGGCGTAGGATCGTCGGCATGACAAACATGCCCAGCGACGACACCCTCCAGCGATTGTCCGCCAGCGCTGCCCTGCTGCGCAGCCTCCACGCGGGGCCGGCACCACTCGTGCTGCCCAACGCATGGGACGCGGCCTCCGCGAAGCGGGTCGAGGCAGCCGGCTTCGCGGCGATCGCCACGACCAGCGGCGGCGTGGCGCAGGCGCTCGGGTTCGAGGACCACGAGGGCGCGCCAATGGACGAGATGGCGGCGGCCGCGGCACGCCTCGCGCGTGCGGTGTCGATTCCAGTGACCGTGGACTTCGAGGGTGGCTACGGCCTGACCCCGCAGCAGACGGCGGAGCGCGTGATCGCGATTGGCGCGAGCGGCCTCAACTACGAGGACACGGATCACCGTGGCACGGGCGTGATCGACGCCGACGTGCAGGCCGAGCGGCTCGCAGCGCTGAAGGCGGCAGCGGGCAGCCTCGGAGTGCCGCTGGTGATCAACGCACGCATCGATGCCTTCGTGCAGCGCCTCGGCACGCCTGAGGAGCAGCTGGCCGAGGGGCTACGGCGAGCTCGGCTCTACCGCGAGGCGGGCGCCGACTGCGTGTACCCGATCCTGCTCTCGGACCCCGAGGCGCTACGCGAGATCGTGGCGGCGGCCGAGGTGGTCAACATCAACGTGCGCCGCGGCGGCCCGATCGGCCTCGACGCCGCACGGGAACTCGGGGTGCGGCGCGTCTCCTACGCGACGAGCCTGTTCCGGGACACGATGACGTGGTTCGAGACGGCACTGGCGGAACTGAAGCCGAACGAAGGGTGACCTCGAGCGAGCGGTCAGGGTGGCCCAGGCTCACGGAATCACCACATTCGCTCGATTGATCGTTCACTGGGCCGGGAGGACGCTACGCACGTCGTCCTGAGGAGCACCCATGGCTGCTGAGCTCGCCGTCCACGTCCAGGGTCTGCGCAAGGCATACGGCGACCGCGAGGCCGTCCGAGGCATCGACCTCAGCGTCCAACAGGGCGAGGTGTTCGCACTCCTCGGGCCGAACGGCGCGGGCAAGACCACCACCGTCGAAATCCTCGAGGGCCACCGCGAGCGCACGGGCGGCGAGGTGCGCGTGCTGGGCTACGACCCCGCGAAGCACGAGCGCGCCTTCAAGGAGCGCATCGGGATCGTGCTGCAGACCACCGGCGTTGACCGCTACCTCACGGTGCGTGAGGCGGTCGAGCTCTACGCCGGGTACTACCCGCACCCGCTGAAGGTGGATGACGTGCTGCCGGTGGTGGGCCTGGAGTCTGAGCGCGACATGCGTGTGCGCCGGCTCTCTGGCGGCCAGCAGCGCCGCCTCGACGTTGCGATTGGGCTGGCCGGCGACCCGGACCTGCTGTTCCTGGACGAGCCGACGACGGGCTTCGACCCCTCCGCGCGCCGCCAGGCGTGGGAGATGGTGCGCAACCTGCGCAGCCTGGGGAAGACCGTGTTCCTGACCACGCACTATCTCGATGAGGCGGAGCAGCTCGCGGACCGCGTGGCGGTGATCGCGGGCGGCCAGATCATCGCCGAGGGATCGCCGCAAGAGCTGATCGCGGCGCAACCCGACACGACGATCGCGTTCCGGTTGCCGGATGGCATCGCACTCCCCTCGGAGGTTGCGAGCGCACTCGGTGGCCGCGTGCAGACGGTCGAGGGGCTGACGCGGATCGAGGCGAGCACGCCGACGGCGGCGCTCTACGCGCTCACGCGCTGGGCGACCGAGCAGCGTGTCGAGCTCGCTGACCTGAGCGTGGCGCGACCATCGCTCGAGGAGGTTTACCTCACTCTCACCGAGGATGCTGACTCGACGGCCGGAGGTGCAGCATGAGCATCGCGATGATGATCCTGCACCAGGTGCGCTACGAGTGGCGCTCCTTCTGGCGCAATCCGGCGGCGGCGTTCTTCGGGGCGATCTTCCCGCTGATCCTGCTCGTGATCTTCAACGTGCTGTTCGGTAACAACGAGATCACAATTGCCGGCGGGCGCACGCGTGCCTCGACGTTCTACGTGCCGGCGATTGCGGCGATGGCCGTGGTGAACTCGTGTTTCACAGGCATGGCGATGGGCGCAGCGATCTCGCGCGACGCGGGCATTCTCAAGCGCATGCGTGGCACGCCGCTGCCGGCGTGGGCATACCTGCTCGCGCGCATCATTCAGACCTCGTTGGTGTCGTTCGTGATCGTGACGATCGTTGTCGTGGCAGGCGTGGCACTGTTCGGCGTGACGTTCCGCTGGGAGACGCTGCCGGCATTCGCGTTCTCCGTGCTGCTGGCGGCCGCGTGCTGCTCGGCGCTCGGCCTCGCGGTGACGGCGCTGATTCCCAACGCTGATGCAGCGCCTGCCGTCGTAAACGGCATCGTGCTGCCGTTGCTCTTCATCTCGGACGTCTTCGTCCGAGGCGACGCCGCGCCCGCCTGGGTGCATCAGGTCGCTGACATCTTCCCGGTACGGCACATCTCGATCGCGCTGCAGACGGCGTTCAACCCGTTTACAACGGGCAACGGCTTCGACGGGCGTCACCTGTTGGTGATTGCTGTGTGGCTGGTGATCGGTATCGCGCTGGCGCGACGGTTCTTCTCATGGGAACCGCGCCGCTAGCGAGCGCGCTCGCCCTTTCGCCCTGTGGTTTGGGGCCTCGGCTAATCTCGGGACATGCGTTTCGTCTCGTTACTCCTTGCGAGTGTTGTGCTCGCTGCGTGCCAGGCGTCGAGTCCTGCCTCGACGATCATTCCTGCGGCGAGCCCTGAGCCGACGGGCGATACGGCCGTGCTGCACGCCGCGACACCAGTGCCGGAGAGCTGTGCGGTCACGAAGGCTGTCGCGGCTGATGACGTCCCACCGGCAGTACTCGCGGTCTTCCGACAGACGACGAGCTCCTCGAACGGTACGAGCACTGCGCCACCAATGGTCGGCAACGACGCGTTCTGGACCACGCTACCCGCAGATGGCTCGCTGACCAAGGACGACAAGATCGTGAGCGTGTCGCTGGTCGATGGGCCGTTCACGGCCTCAGCTCGACGGATTGATGGGAACGCAGCGCCGGCGGCACTGAGCGGGCCGAGCGGCACGCAGGGCGGCGCTGACGCACCGAACCGTCGAGGCCTCCACGTGTGGGGCATTACGTTCAGCTCGCTGGGGTGCTGGGAGATCACGCAGACGCTGACGGGGCGCACGCTCAAGCATGTGGTCTGGGTAGGCGTCGAGCGGCCTCGGTAGCTCGCTAGCGGACGAGCGTGTCGATCATGACGGCGATGAACAGCGCTGCGAGGTAGTACGTCGAGTACTTGTAGAGGCGCCACGCGCCCCGCTTGCCGGGCTGGCCGAGCATCCATGCGGCGTAGGCGATGAAGATCCCACCACCAACCAGTGCCGTGCCGAGGTAGATCGAGCCGAGGTTCGAGACGCCAGCGAAGAGCACGGTCAGCGCGGTGAGCATGATCGCCCAGAGCAGGATCTGGACCTTGGTGGCGCGCTGGCCCTGCACGACAGGCAGCATCGGCACGCCGGCCTCGCGGTAGTCGTCTTCGAGCACGAGCGCGAGCGCCCAGAAGTGCGGCGGGGTCCACCAGAACACGATCAGGAACATGAAGATCGGCGCGAGGCTGTCGAGCTGACCGGTCACGGCCGTCCAACCGATCAGCGTCGGCGCGGCACCGGCAGCGCCACCGATGACGATGTTCTGCCAGGTGTTCCGCTTGAGCAGCAGCGTGTAGATGACGACGTAGAAGCCGATCGCGCCGACCGCGAGGATGGCCGACAGCACATTCACCAGTGCATACAGCCAGACCGCGGCGATCACGCCGAGCACGAGCCCAAACCAGAGCGCGCGATGCGGAGTGACGACACCGCTAGGCAGCGGGCGACGCCGGGTGCGGCGCATGAGCTGGTCAATGTCGCGGTCGATGTACTGGTTGATGGCGTTCGCGCTGCCGGCTGCGAGCGTGCCGCCCAGCAGCGTCCACACGACCAGCGTGGAGGGAGGCCAACCGCCGTACGCCAACACCATCGCGGGGACGGTGGTCATCAAGAGCAGCCAAATGATGTTTGGCTTGATCAGCGCCACGTAGGCGCGAGCCGTGCCCATGACGGTGCTAGGCATGCGCTGACTGCTGGCCACTGCGCGCACGGTCATCGGCGTTCGCCTGCTGTGTGCGGTCCTCGCCTCGATAGCGGGCGGCGACGGTCGTCGTCACGAGCACGGCCCAGATCACCGCCGCGAGTGCGAGGTGTGCGATGCGCGCGGCGAAGGAGAAGTCGGTCCAGATGTTCGAGGCGCCGACGAGGATCTGCGCGAGGTAGAGCCACATCAGCGCGCGGCCCCCGAGACGCAACGCGGGCGCCTCGCGCATCAGCGCCAGGGCCGCCCAGCCAATCACGGCACCTCCGACCAGCACCGACAGGCGGTGGATCCAGATGATGACCTGGGCAGGGCCGTTGTTCACAAAGGGGATCGGAGCAGCGGAGCAATTCGGCCAGGAGATGCAGCCGGTCGTCGCATCGGCCTTCACCACGTACGCGCCCCAGAGCAGGATCGCGTAGGTGACGACGCAGGTGATGACGAGCACTCGCAGCAGCCTCGATCGCTCCGGGGTGTGGATCACGGTGCGGCCAGAACCGAGCGAGGCGATGGCGAACATCGCACTCGCGATGGCGAGCAGCGCGAGTGCGGTCGCGAGGTGCGAGGTGACGATCGCGGGCGGCAGCTCGTGCTCGACCGCGAGCTTGCCGAGGTAGGCCTGGAAGACCAGCACAGCGATCAGCGAGGTCGCGAGGATGACGAGCGCGCGGTCGTGTCGCCTCGTGATGTACGTGGTGACGGCGAGCGCGAGCACGAAGATGCTGACGATGGCGGCGGCACTGCGGTGCGAGTACTCGATGATGGCGGTGCGCTCGAGCGGTGGAATCCACGCGCCGTGGCAGGTCGGCCAGTCAGGGCAGCCGAGGCCCGAGCCGGTGGTGCGCACGAGTGAGCCGACAGCGATCAATACCAGCGTCGCAATGACGGTGGCCGCTGTCAGGAGCCGATAGGGTTGGGAAGTCACGCCTGTATGCTACCCGCTCGCCCCGTTGTACTCACGCGCAGCATGTAATTGCACGCGTGCGTGAGGGCACACATCTCAGGAGCGGCCAGCGGTCGCCCTCGGCGCGGCCGTGTTGTCCTCGGAAGCCGCGAGGCGCTCCTCGAGCAGCTCGACCTGGCGCTTCACCTGGCGGAGGCGCGCCTGGAGCCAGAGCAGGTAGGCGAAGAGGCCCGCCCAGAAGACCGCAAAGCCCGCGAAGAGGTAGCCGAGGTAGTCCACGTCAGTTGCCTTCCGCACGGTCGAGTGTGGCCCGCAACGCCGTGGCGCGCGCACCGATGCGTTCAGTCTCGGAGCGCAGCACGATCAGCCACGTCGTCAGCAGCAGGATGCCAATCATTCCGGCGTAGAGCACGAGCAGCATCGAGGTTGGCAACTGCTGGTCGCCGGGGAGCCTCATCACGATCGGCTGTGGGTGGAGCGTGCGCCACCAGCGGACGGACATCTGGATGATCGGCACGTCGAGGTAGGCGACGATCGCGTAGACGGCCGAGTAGCGCGCAGCCTGCTCGTCGAGCTCGTCGGCGAGGGAGCGTGCGAGCAGGTAGGCGGCGTAGAGCAGGAAGAGCAGCAGCGAGCTCGTGAGTCGCGCGTCCCAGGCCCAGAAGGTGCCCCAGATCGGTCGGCCCCAGAGTGCGCCGGTGGCGAGCATGAGCGCGGTGAAGAGCACGCCGACCGTCGCGGCACCTCGGGCGACTGCGTCGTAGCGCATGTCGCGCTTCCACAGCACCATCAGCGAGCAGACGAAGACGACGCCAAAGGCCATGTAGGCGGCAATCGCGGACGGCACGTGGATGTACATCAGGCGCTGGACCTGACCCTCGACGGCTTCGCGGGGGGCGACGACGACGGCGCCGACGATCATCGCCATCATCGCGATGCCGACGACCGGGGGCAGCACGTACCAGTGCCACTCGTAGAGCTTCGCGATCAGGCGTCCGAGCGAGCCCAGCATGCCTCCGGAGTTGGCGGTCGGCCTCGTGATTGTCGTCATCGGTCTATCGCTCCACTGCTAGCGGGAACAACAGCGCACTGCCGAGGATGCTCCAGATCGCGAAGACCACGAGCAGGAGCGTCCACGGCGCATCGCCATTCGGCATGTCCAGCGCGGCGCTGGTCGAGCGCACGCCCGCAATGAGCAGCGGGACGAGCAACGGCAGCGACAGCACGGGCAACAGAACCTCGCGCGCTCGCACATGTGCTCCGAGCGTGGAAAGCAGGGTGGTCAGGCTGACGTAACCGACCGTCCCTACCGCCACGCTCAGCACGAGTGCTGGGGTCAGGAGCGGCACGTTGAACAGGATAGTCGCCAACAGCATCACCGCCACCTCGACGGCGAGGAGGGCGACGCAGTTCGCGAGCACCTTGCCGACGTAGAGCGCGGTGCGCGGCACCGGGGCGAGCAGCAGCGCGTCGAACGTGCCCTGCTCCACCTCGTCGGCGAAGGAGCGAGAGCAGGCAATCGTGCCCGCGAAGAGGAAGGTCACCCAGAGCACGCCGGGGAGCAGCGGCTTCACCTCGGCGGTCACGAGGTCGAAGGCGAACGAGTATGTGAGCACGCTGATCGTGGCGAAGGTGAGCGCGGATAGCCAGCCGGTGCGGTGCCGCCAGAGCAGCCGCAGATCCTTCTCCAGCACGGCCCAGGAGCTACTCATGACGTGACTGCCTGCGCGGCTGGCGCGGCGGCCTGCACGGCCTCGAGCACGGCGGTACGAACGCCAGTGCCCTCGGCGGTGGCGACGCGACCACGCACGAGCGTGATGCGACCGTCCGCCCACGCCTCGATGCGGTCGAGCATATGCGTGGCGGCGAGCACGGTCATGCCGGGCGCGCGCAGCACCTCCTCGTCGAGCAGGGCGAGACCGTCCTGGTCGAGGCCAGTCTCCGGCTCATCGAGCAGCAGCACGCTCGGGCGATGGATCAGGGCGCGAGCAATCGCGAGGCGCTGGTGCATGCCGCGCGAGAGCACGTGTGTCGCCTCGTCGCGGCGACGCCAGAGGCCGACGCGCTCGAGCAGCACCTGGGCACGCTCCGCGCCATCGGTGACGCCGTAGAGCTTCGCGAAGAAGCGCAGGTTCTCGAGGGGCGTGAGCTCCTCGTAGAGCATTGGGGAGTGAGCGAGTACGCCGATCTTGCGGCGGAGGGCGGCGGTGTCGCCGTCAGCCTCGATGTCACCGACCTGGAAGGTGCCGCTCGAGGCGAGCGCGAGTGTCGAGAGCACGGAAAGCAGCGTGGACTTGCCAGCGCCGTTCGCGCCGATCAGCGCGATCTTCGCACCGTCCTCGACGGCGAATGTGACGCGGTCGAGCACGGGGACGCCGGAGAACTGCTTGGTGAGGCTGCGTGCTTCGATCGCGGTCATGTCGTCGCCTCGCTCGCGTCGTCGCGGCGGATCGAGATCTGCACGCGCATCAGCACGGCGCTTGCGGCGATCAGCACGAGCAGTGCGACGCCGACGGCGATGCCGGCACCTCGCATCGAAGTGAGCGGGTTCTCCGGCTGCACGCCGCCGAGGCCAGAGAAGGTAACGACCATGCCCTCGCCCTCACGGGCGGCGCCGGTGCGGCGCGCGACGAGCCAGTGCTCACCGCTCTCGTCCACGGGCTTCGCGCCGCTGGCGTTGGTGGTCGCGCGGACCGCGCGGGTGAGCGAGTTCGGGCCTCGCACCTCCGTGGTTTCGGTGGCGAGCGGGGCGATCACGCGCACGACGTACTCGCTGGTGTTCGCGTCGTACGTCGCGAGTGTCCTCGTGGCAACCGTGTTGTTGCCGGGGCGCAGCGGCTGCGTCGTCACCACGAGCTGGCCATCGAGGTCAGCAGTGGCATCGAACGCCTGATCCGTATCGACGGCGACGACACCATCGAACGAGGGGATACGCAGTGTGCGGTGGTCGTCGCCGCCGACGTAGACGCGGTCACCAGGGTTCACGACGACGTCGTCGCGGCGGAGCTGCACGCGGTGCTGGTCGCCATCGACACCCTCGAGGTACACGGTCGTGCTCGAGATCTTGAGCGCGGGGCGGGTAGTGGTCGTCTCCCACACGGTGAGGTCGTACTGGATGGTCGGGCTCTCGCGGGAGATGAGCAGCGGGACATTGCTGAGGTAGGGCACGCCCGCGTACTCGGTGCGTAGCACGTAGCGAACGCTCGCATCGGCTGGCGCAGTGAACTTGAACGCACCGTTCGAGGTCTGCTGCGCCTGGGCGTTGATCTGACCGGACGCCTGCACCGCGATGAGCTGCATCGAGAGCGTGGGCGTGGCTGCACCGGCGGTGCCATTGCGCACGGTGCCGCTGATCGTGCCGGCGGGTGCGCCAACCGGCGCGGGGGTCGCACTCGTGGGGGTGGCGGTGGGCGTTTGGGCATGCACGCTCGTTGCGGCGAGGGCGAAGGCCAGGGCAACGACGATCGAGGTGAAGCGCATCATCCGGCGCGCTCCTCGGCGGTCTCGGTGGTGTCGTGGTCGTGGAGCTCGACACCGCGCTCACGGAGCGCCTCGGTGACAGCGCGCAGGCGCGGGGCGATCGCCCGGCGTCCGCCCTGACGGTCATCGGCGGAGATGCGGCCGGCGGCAGTGTCATCGTCGAGCTCACGCAGGTCGTCGAGCAGACGCTCGCGCTCTTCGATCAGTGCCTGCTGCGCTTCGGCCTCGACGGTTGCGAGGTCGACTCGAGAGCCGCGAGGCAGGCCGACGAGCAGCGCGGCGACGAGCGCACAACCGACGAGCACTGCCCACTCCATCAGCGTGCGTCCCGCTCGTGCAGTTGCTCGTCGAGCCACTGCTCATCGGCATCACGCAGCACGCCAGCCGCAAGCTCGGGCGTAGCGGTACGGCGCAAGCGCACGAGCACGAACGTACCGATCACGACGACAAGCGCGATGGCAACGCCCACCCAACCAAACAGCACGAGGTTGAAGCCCTTCGCGGGCACCTCGGCGAGCACACGCTGGCCGTAGCGGCCCTGGAAGTAGGCGATGATTTGCTCGTCGCTCTCGCCCTTGGCGAGACGGTCTTTGATCTCGGTACGCATGTCCGCGCAGATCGTGGTGTCGCAGACATCGAGGCGCAGGTTGGTGCACTGCGGGCAGAGCAGGCGCTTCTCGATCTGCAGCGCAGCGTCTTCCGGCGTCTTCGCACTCGCAGCGCGTGCGCCAAACTCGACGCTGCAGACGGTGAGCGCGAGCCACACGCCGAGCGCACTGAGTGCGACGAACAGCGCACGTCTCGGGAGCATCGAGGTCATGGCTATGCCTGCTGCGGCTGTGCGCCGCCGCCGGTGGTCACGGACTCGCGCACCGGCACCGTGCCGACGAGCGGCATCCACGCGAAGATGCCACCGACGACGTAGATCCCGCCGCCGATCCAGAGCCAGACGATCAGCGGATTCACGAAGACGTTGAAGTCGGCGCGACCGGTGTCGTCCCAGCCTTGCACGAAGACATAGAGGTCATCGCGGAGCGAGGTGTGCAGCGCGACGATCGCAGTCGGCTGCTCCGGGAAGTTCGTGAAGCGACGCCGACCGGGCTCGAGGATCGCCTCGGTCTGCTGGCCGTGCTTCACCAGCAGCGGCGCAATCACCTCGGTCTGCACGCCGTTGACCGTGCCATCGCGCTGGTCGAGGCCCATGAAGGTGATCGTGCGACCGGCGATCTGGAACGACTCACCGGGCGAGAGGCTGACACGAGTCTGCTCCTGGTAGACGGTCGAGCCCACGACGGCGACCGCCATCACGGCGACACCGATGTGCACGAGGTAGCCACCGTAGCGGCGCTGGTCGCGCGCGAAGAGCGCGGAGATCGTCGCCAGCCACGGAATGCCCGCCGCATGCGCACCTCGAGCGCCGAGTGCGAACTCGCGCGCGGTCACGACGACGAGTGCGATGGCAGAAAGCACGCCGGCAAGGGCTCGAGGCTCACGCAGGCCAAGCACGAACAGCACGACGCCGGCAACCAGAGTGATCACGCCCGGTACCGCGAAGCGCCTCGCGATCGTCGCGTTCGAGGCACGCCGCCACGGCAGCACGGTGCCGATCGCGATCAGCGCGACGAGAATGATCAGCAACGGGCCGACGACGCTGTTGTAGAAGGGCGGGCCGACGGTGATCTTCGAGGAGACGAACAGCTCGGAGAACACGGGGAACAGCGTGCCACCAAGGATGACGAGCGCGATCGCGGTGAAGAGGTAGTTGTTCACGATCAGCGTGCTCTCGCGCGAGAGCAGTGACTCGAAGTCGTGCTCGGCGCGCATGTACGGCACGCGCCAGACCATCAGCACGAGCGCACCGATCAGCACGACCGCGAGCACGCCGAGGAAGTACGCGCCGATCTCGGACTGCGCGAAGGAGTGGACGGAGTCAACGAGGCCACTACGCACGTTGAAGGTGCCGAATACCGCGAGCGAGAAGGCGGCGATGACGAGCGTGAGGTTCCAGAGCTTCAGCATGCCTCGACGCTCTTGGAGCATCATCGAGTGTACGAACGCGGTCAGTGGCAGCAGCGGCAGGATCGCCGAGTTCTCGACCGGGTCCCAGCCCCAGTAGCCGCCCCAGCCGAGCACGGTGTAGGCCCACCAGCCGCCGAGCATGTTGCCGATGCTGAGGATCAGCCACGAAGCGATCGCCCAGCGCCGCACCGAGCGCAGCCATGCGCCGTCGAGGCGGCCCGCCATCAGCGCCGTCATGCCGAGCACGAACGGCAGTGCCGTACTGACGAGACCACCGAGCAGGAACGGCGGGTGGATGAGCATGCCTCGGTCGACCAGCAGCGGGTTGAGGCCGACGCCATCGGCGGGGATGACATCGCTCGCGTGGAAGGGCGAGGCGAAGAAGACGAGTGCGATCAGGAAGGCGGTCAGGCAGGCGCCGCAGAGCGCGGTGGCCTGAGCGGCGCCCCACTGGATGCTCGGGATCGTGCGCCAGGCGAAGAGGGCCATCAGCAGCGACATCGCCCACGTCCAGTAGAGCAGCGAGCCCGGCTGCTTCGAGTAGAACGACGCCCACTTCATCGGCGTCTCCATCTCGCGCGATGAGACGGAGGCGACGTAGGCCATCGAGAAGTCGTTGCGGAGCAGCCCCACACCGAGCGTGACCGAGGCGGCGGTGATGAAGAAGGCGGCGACGATCACAGCTCGACGGCCGGCGCCGGTTAGCTGTGGACGGCGCGTGAAGCCGCCAACGGCGGCAGCCCCGATTGCGAAGAGTGCAGTCGCGAGGGCCGTGAGGAGCGATGCAGCGCCAAGTGTGGCGCCGACGTTCATGGCTTCGTCGCCGGCGGGGTGGGCGTCGGGCTCGTCGCGTAGAACGCGTTCTCGTGCTTGATGATCACGGAGGAGGCCTGGAGCCGGCTCGGGCCGTCCGCCTTGCCGTCGATCACGACGAAGGCGCCGGGGCCAAAGAGGTCAGGCTTCACGCCGCTATAGACGATGTCCATGCGCTCGCCGTGGTCACCAGTGATCGCGAAGTGCGTCGGCCGACCATGCTCCTCGACGACGGAGTCACCGACGACACGGCCACCGACGCGGAAGGTCGTGCCGGCGCGGTCGAGCTTCTGCGAGAACTCCTCGGGTGTGACGTAGTAGGACATGCTCGAGCCGGCCGCGGAGACCGCGAGCCCGGTGATGGCGAGGCTCGCCACGACGAGTACGCCGACGAGCTTGGCACGCCTCGATGCGAGCAGCTGGCCTATCACGAGCCGGCTCCCGCGTGGTCGAGCAGCTCTCGGAGCTGAGCCTCGGTGAGCGCACCAATGAAGCGGCGGTCCTGCTCCAGGCCCTTCCTCAGAAAGAGCGCGGTCGGGAGCTGCTGGACACCATAGGAGAGGTAGGTCTTCCCGCCCGGGTCGGTGACCGCGGGGAAGGTGAGCTTCTGCTGCTGGACGAAGGCCTTCGCGTCAGCCTCGGCGTCCCAGATGTTCACCCCAACGAAGGTGTAGCCCTTGGCGGCGTACTCGGGATAGAGCTTCTGGATGATC
>QWQU01000024.1 GCA_003670735.1 Chloroflexota bacterium
CGTGGACCGCGTCGGTGCTGCGCCGTTCGAGGCGCAGGTACAGGATCTGGCGCTGCCGCCGGAGTTCTCGATCGCGACGATGGACGAGTTCATCGACTGGGAGCGCGACGGCCTGTACGTGCTGGAGCGCGGCGAGGGTGAGTGCGCGATCTAACTCGCGCGGACTGATTGCGACCGCCCGTCGCTCGGCTCAGCCGTGCGGCGGGCGTGTTGGTTTGTTCGAGCGCTCACTGTGAGCGCGGCAGGGAGTCGGGATTGACCACGTCGGCACCGCCGGAACTCACTCACCTGCAGGTGCTTGAGGCCGAGTCCATTCACATCATTCGCGAGGTCGCGGCGGAGTTTGAGCACCCGGGGATGCTGTTCTCGGGCGGCAAGGACTCGATCGTCATGCTGCGCCTCGCGGAGAAGGCGTTCTGGCCGGCGCGCATTCCGTTCCCGGTGGCCCACGTCGACACCGGGCACAACTTTCCCGAGGTGCTGGACTACCGCGACCGTCGCGTTGCGGAGCTGGGCATCAAGCTGATCGTCGGCTCCGTGCAGGAGTCGGTGGACGCCGGCAAGCTGGTCGATGAGACGGGCCCGCGCATGTCGCGCAACCGCCTGCAGACGCCGGTGCTGCTCGAGACGATTGCCAGCGCGAAGTTCGACGCCGTCTTCGGCGGCGGCCGGCGCGACGAGGAGAAGGCACGCGCCAAGGAGCGCGTGTACTCGTTCCGCGACGACTTCGGCCAGTGGGATCCGAAGAACCAACGCCCTGAGCTGTGGGATCTCTACAACTCGCGGCACCGCGTGGGCGAGCACTTCCGAGTGTTCCCGCTGTCCAACTGGACCGAGCTCGATATCTGGCAGTACATCGCGCAGGACGGCATCGAGATCCCCTCGATCTACTTCGCGCATCAGCGCGAGGTGTTCGAGCGCGACGGCATGCTGATGGCGGCAAACGACTACGCGACGCGCTACCCGACCGAGACGCTCTCGATGCAGACGGTGCGCTATCGCACGGTCGGCGACATGACCTGTACCGCCGCCGTGAGCAGCGAGGCTGCCACGGTTGAGCAGGTGATCGCCGAGATCTCTGCCTCGCGGATCACCGAGCGCGGCTCGAGCCGCGCCGACGACAAGACTTCCGAAGCTGCGATGGAAGACCGCAAGCGCGAGGGCTACTTCTAGTGGAGATGCTCCGGTTCGCGACGGTCGGCTCGGTCGACGATGGCAAAAGCACGCTGATTGGCCGCCTGCTCTACGACTCCAAGTCGATCATGCAGGACCAGCTCGAGTCCATCGAGGCGACGAGCGAGGCTCGTGGCGAGGAATACGTAAACCTCGCGCTGCTGACCGATGGCCTGCGCGCCGAGCGCGAGCAGGGGATCACGATCGACGTCGCGTACCGCTACTTCTCGACGCCGCGCCGCAAGTTCATCATCGCGGACACCCCGGGCCATGTGCAGTACACGCGCAACATGGTCACGGGCGCGTCCACTGCAGACCTCGCGCTGATCTTGATTGATGCGCGACAGGGCGTGGTCGAGCAGTCTCGACGCCACGCGTTCATCTCGTCGCTGCTTGGCATCCCGCACCTCGTGGTGTGCGTGAACAAGATGGACCTCGTCGACTACGCGGAAGAGCGCTTCGACGAGGTGTGCGCGGACTTCTCGGTGTTCGCGGAGCGCCTCGATACGCGCGAGATCACGTACATCCCGATCTCGGCGTTGGTAGGTGACAACGTCGTTGACCACTCGGACGCGATGCCCTGGTACGACGGGCCGACGCTGCTTGAACACCTCGAGACCGTCGAGATCGACCCCGAGGACAACACGGCGGCGCGCTTCCCGGTGCAGTACGTGATCCGTCCGATGCGCAACGAGTACCACGACTACCGTGGCTACGCCGGCCGGGTTGCCGGTGGCGTGCTGCGCGTGGGTGACACCGTGACAGTGCTGCCGAGCGGCAAGCAGAGCGTGATCGAGGGGATTGATACCTACGACGGGCCGCTCGAGGTGGCCGCGGCGCCGATGTCGGTGACGGTGCGCCTCAGCGACGACGTCGATGTCTCGCGCGGGAACATGCTAGTCTCGACCTCGGACGCACCGGAGGTGTCTCAGGACTTCGAGGCGTGGGTGTGCTGGATGGCGGAGCGCTCGGAGCTCACGCCCGGTGCACGCTACTCGATCAAGCAGACGACGCACAGCGCGCGCGCTGTGGTGCGTAGCGTCATCGCAAAGCTCGAGATCAACACGCTAGCCGAGGACATCGACGCAGAGTCGCTCGCGCTGAACGAGATCGGTCGCGTGCTGATCCGCACGACCGAGCCGCTGTTCTTCGACACGTATCGCACGAACCGCCACACGGGCTCGTTCATCCTGGTCGATGAGTCGACGAATGGCACGGTGGGCGCCGGCATGATCCTCGGGGCACTCAATCCCGAGAGTGACTACGCGGTGTAGCCTGCGGTATGCCCGCACGCATCCTGCTCGGCACGGCATCCTGGACTGACAAGCCACTGATCGAGGCGGGTACCTTCTATCCGCCCGAGGTGAAGACGCCCGAAGACCGGCTGCGTCACTACACGACGCAATTCCCGCTGGTCGAGTCCGACGCGCCGTACTACGGGCTGCCGACCGTGGAGACCTCGAAGCGCTGGGTGGAGCGCACGCCGCCGGGCTTCCTGTTCGACATCAAGGCGTACTCGCTGTTCACCGACCACCCCACGCCTGTCGCGAGGCTGCCCAAGGCGATGCAGGCCGACCTGCCGCCGATGCTCGTCGGCAAGCGACAGTTCTACCGCGAGTCCGCGCCCAAGGAGTTCATCGACCTGTGCTGGTCGACGTACAACGACGCGCTGCTGCCGCTCTACGACGCGCGCAAGCTGGGTGTGGTGCTGTTCCAGTTCCCGAAGTGGGTTGTGCCGAACAAGGCGACGTTCGCATACCTCGAGGAGATTCGGGAGCGGCTCGGTAACTACCGGGGCGCGGTCGAGTTTCGCAACGCGCTCTGGCTCGATGCTGAGCATCGTGAGCAGACGTTTGCACTGCTCGGGGACTGTGACCTCTCGTACGTGTGTGTCGATGAGCCGCAGGGCTTCGCCTCGTCGGTGCCGCCGGTGACTGCGGCGACGAACCGCGTGGCGTGCATCCGGTTTCACGGACGCAATACCACGATGTGGGAGGAGCGCACGCAGACCGCCTCTGAGCGCTTCGATTACTATTATTCGAGCGCGGAGATGGCCGAATGGGTGCCGCGCATCCAGCAGCTGGCGGCGGAGAGTGACGAACTGCACGTCATCATGAACACGAACAACTTCGACCAGGGGCCGGTGAACGCGCGCGTGCTGGAAGCAGCGCTGCGCGATGCCGGCCTCGAGGTTGCGCCGCCGCAGACTGCCGACTCCGATCCGGGGCCAGAGCGCTCGGCCAACGAGCAGGGACGGTTGCTGTGAGCGAGCTGATCGATGTGACCTCGAACCATTCGCGTCGAGGGTTCTTGCGGATGGCTGCGGGCGGACTCGGCGCGGCGCTTGTCGCCTGCACGCCGGCGCGTGGCGCCACGCTGCCTGAGCCGGTCGCACCGTCCACCTCGAACCGATCGCAGCCGCTGTATTTGCCGACACCCGAGCCCGCGAAGCCTGTTCCTCAGGCTGGCCGCTTCGAACGGCCGGTGATGGCGGGTACGCCGTGGGAGACACCGCTCACCGTCACGCACAGCGGGCGGCAGGGGCCGACGGTGCTCGTGCTCGGCGGTGTGCATGGAAACGAGCCTGGTGGCTGGCTGGCGGCGGAGCAGGTTGCGACGTGGGAGCCAAGTTTCGGCAGCCTGCTCGTGATCCCGCGTGCGAACCGGATCGCTGACCGCATGCTGGAGCGCACGACCTCGGAGCTGGGCGACCTCAATCGCCTCTATCCGGGCGCGCCCGATGCCGACTTGCCGATGGCGCGCATGGCGAACGCGATCATTGAGATCGCGCGTGAGTTCGGCGCGAGCTACCTGCTCGACATGCACGAGTCCTGGATCTTCTATGCGGAGCGCCCGGTGAACGGCACCGCATACCTCGGTCAGACGATCGCCTCCGGCGAAGGCCCGGAGAGCAGCACGCTCGCGCGCGAGCTGGCTGACCGCGCGAACGAGTCAGTGGGTGTCCGCCGCGACCTGTTCTGGACGCGTGACCAGCTCCAGCTACCGGGCGCCGTGCAGACGCCGGCGCCGGTGAACCCGCCCGGCCGTGGTGGCAACGGCATCAGCACGAGCTCGCTGGGCGTTGGCCGGTATGTGCCGGGGCTCACGCCGATCCTCGTCGAGATGGGCCAGCAGGACCAATCGGTCGAGCGGCGCTCTGAGCTCCATCTGATCGTGGCACGTGCGCTGATGAACTCGCGGGGCATGCTCTAGAGCGGAGTGGCTCTGGCCACCGACGGCATCTCCTCGCAGGTTCGGCACACGCGGCGCGCTGCGCTGCGGCTCGGCGCCATGTCCGTCGCGGCGCTGCTGCTCGGCTGCCGTCCACACCTCGAGATGGTTGCTCCCGACTCCGACTCGCAGTCGGCCGTGCACGTGCCTCCCGAGGACGCCACGGCGCCGGCTGAGCCCGCACAGCCCACGGTCGCTGCATTCCCGAAGGGCACCGTCGAGCGGATGCTGCTGCCCGGCACGCCGTGGGCCACGAGGCTGCGTGTCGTGCACAGCGGTGTGCCAGGGCCGGTCGTGCTGGTGCTCGGCGGTGTGCACGGCGACGAGCCCGGTGCGTGGGCGGCTGCTGATCAGGTGGCGACCTGGATGCCGACGAGCGGCAGCCTGCTCGTCATACCTCGAGCGAATGTGGTGGCGATTGCGCAGAACGTACGCACGACCACGGAGCTGGGTGACCTCAATCGCCTGTATCCGGGTGACCCGAAGTCCAAGTCCCCAATGTCGAGGATGGCCGCGGCGATCGTGAGTGCGGTGCGCGAGTTCAAGGTGCAGGTCGTCTACGACATGCACGAGTCGTGGGACTTCTACGCCGAGCGCAGCCAGAACGGCAACGCATTCCTCGGCCAGACGGTGAGTGGCGGGACCGGCGAGGACGCGCTGCTCAACGCGCGTGCGCTGGTCGTGCGCGCGAATCAGCGCATCACAGTGAAGCGTGATCGCATGGTCGCGCGTTCCGAGGTGCCCGCAGCGTCGGTGAAGCAGACGAACTCGCTTGGCATCGGACGCTTCGTTGACGACCTCACCTGCTTGCTGATCGAGATGGGACAAGACCATCAGCAGGAATCACGTCGTACCGAGCTCCACGTCCTCGTTGCTCGCACGTTCCTCGAATCGCGCTCGATGCTGTGAGGCGCGACTGCGTGGAGCGTCCGATACACTGACGATGGCGGGTAGTCAGACAGTGCGCAGGTGAGCGCGGAGACCCGCACGCCCATGTTCCGAGTGTCCCGAGTCATGCCTCGAGTTCGCCGTGTAGTGGCGATTGCCGCCGCGGTGCTGCTCGTTGCGCTCGCGCTGGGACAGACCGCCGCGCAGGCCGCGCTCAACCCTGGCTCCGCGATCGTGCGTGCCGATGGCGACTGTCTGCGCATGCGCGCCCAGCCGAGCCTGCAGGGCACGTTGCTCGCCTGCGTTCCCGATGGCAGCACGGTGACCGTGCTCGCGGGAAACGTCGCGGTGGATGGTTTCCAGTGGCAGCGCATCTCGTTCGCGGGCCAGACGGGCTGGTCGGTGGACCAGTACCTGCAGCAGACGGCCGGGCCCGTGCCGACGACCGTCCCGACCTCGAACCCCACGGCGGTGCCGACGACGCCACCGAGCACCGGGCCGATTCCGACGCCCACGCTGAACGGCAACCTGCCCTCGGCGGGCGGGTTCGGCCTCGCAGTGTGGGGTGGCGGGCCGATCGACCGCATCCCGCCGCTCACGGCGGCTCGAGGCTGCACGCTGCGCGCGGTGTGGGTGACCTCGGGCGGCGACTTCGTGGGCTACGTCTACGGTGCGCCGTCGGTGGTGAACGCGCGCTGGGTCTCGCTGTATCCGGACAACTCGCTGGTGGCGAACACGGCGATCATCGTCGTGTGTGCGAGCGCCTCGACTGGCCCCGCTCCCACTTCGGTGCCGACGCAGTCGCCGGGCGGCCCCGTTGCGACGCCGGGTGTGCCACCCGGCACGCCAAACACGCCGCCCGGCCCGGCCGGAAACCGCTAGCGGAGGGACGGAGCGATCGAGGTGAGGCCGTCCGGCCGCTCGAGTTCCTGCGATTCGAACTGCTCTCGATAGAGCGAGGCGTAGAGGCCGTTGAGGGCGAGCAGCTCCTCGTGTCGGCCGCGCTCGACGATCGCACCGCGGTCGAAGACGAAGATCACATCGGCAGAGAGCACCGTCGACAGCCGATGTGCGATCACGATGGTCGTGCGCGACAGAGCGAGCTTCGCGGTGGACTCGCGGATCTCGCGCTCGAGCTGCGAGTCGAGCGAGGCAGTCGCCTCGTCGAGCACGAGCACGGGCGGATCCTTGAGGATCGCGCGCGCGATCGCGACACGCTGCTTCTCGCCGCCTGACAGTCGGTAGCCGCGCTCGCCGACGACGGTCTCGAGGCCATCGGGCAGTCTCGCGATCATGTCGTTGAGTCCGGCGGCGTTCGCGGCGGCGCGCACCTCGTCGTCGGCAGCATCGAGGCGGCCGTAGCGGATGTTGTCAGCGAGCGACGAGTGGAACAGGAACGTGTCCTGCATCACGGCGCCGACGGTGCGCGCGATCGAGGGGAGCGTGAGCTCGCGCATGTCGTGGCCATCGAGCAGCACACGGCCACGCACCGGGTCGTAGAAGCGCTGCAGCAAGTAGGTGATCGTGGTCTTGCCCGCGCCGGACGGTCCCACGAGCGCGACCATCTGGCCAGCCTCGATCGTGAAGTCGATGTCGTGCAGCGCGAGCGGCGCGCCTGCGGCATAGGCGAACGAGACGTCCTCGAAGCGCACCTCGCCTCGCACGCTTGTGAGGTCAACGGCGTTCGGGCGCTCCTCCACATCCACGGGTGTGTCGAGGTAGTCGAAGATGCGCTCGAACAACGCGAGCGACGAGAGCAGCGTCGTGTTCACGCGTGCAATGGCGGCGAAGGGCTGAAAGACGCGCTGTGTGAGCACCGCGATCGCGACGACCGAGCCGAGCGACAGCTCGCCGCCGATCACTGCGCGCCCGCCGTACCAATACATCAGCGCGGGAGCGAGGCCGCCGAACAACCCGGTCGCCATGTTGAACCAGCGTCCCGCGATCGTGCGGCGAATCGCGATCGCCTTGAGCTTGTTGTTGTGCTGCTCGAACCGCGCGGTCTCGTGCTCCTGACGGCCGAAGGTCTTCACGAGCATTGAGCCAGAGACGGACAGCGTCTCCTCGAGCTCCGAGGCGAGCGCGGCACTCTCTTCGTGCCACTCGCGGATCAGGCGGCGCATGATGCCGCCGATCTTCACGGTGGGATAGACCCAGAGTGGGAGGATCACGATCGCGGCGACGGCGAGCTGCCATTGCAGCGAGAACATGAATGCGAGTGCGACGGTGAGTGTTAGCGCGTTGGAGATGAAGTCAGTGAAGGTGCCGGTGACTGCGTCCTGGACGCCGTTCACATCGGTTGAGACGCGCGACAGAATCTCGCCGGTGCGGGTCTGCGTGAAGAAACGGACCGAGAGCCGCTGCAGATGTTCATGCAGGTCGGAGCGCAGCCGCAGCATGATGCCCTGGCCGATGCTCTGGTTGAGGAACCCGGTTGCGACGCCCGTCAGTCCCGAGGTGAGGATCGCCGCGACCAGCAGCAAGAACGCGACATTGACGTTCGCGAGGCTGCCCTGCGAGCCGCGCTGCGCCTCATCGACGATGCGCTTGATCAGCAACGCCGGCACGAGGTCGACGACCGCCCCCACGGCGATCAGCGCCACGAGGCCGGTGAATGGCGCTCGATATGGTCGGAAGAGGCCAACGACGCGCGCGAAGATGGCTCGCTTGGAGCCGGTCGGTCCCTGACTGGTTCGCCATCGCATCGCCCGATGCTAGCACTTCACCTCGACGCGAACTCCCTGGCCGAATGGGTGGTGCGCGCTAGGCGCCGGTGGGGAAGTAGACGTCGAAGCGCGAGGAGCGGCCTTCGAGGCGCATGCCGGGGGTGGCTGCGCGCGCAGTGCTGAGCGTTGGCGCGAGCCTCGGACGCTTCACGACCACACGCGGCGCTCCGCTCGCGACGGCGGCATCGAGCAGCGCTCCCGCGTCCTCAGAGGCGCCCACGATGCGTGCGAGCAGGCGGAGCTCCTTGGTCGGCACCGCAGAGCCGGTCCGCTCCGGGAACATCGGGTCGAGGTAGACCACGTCGGGACGCGGCGCGCTGTGTAGTGCCTCGATCGCATCGCGCTGGATGAGCGTGAGGTGTTCGAGGATGGGTGCGAGCTCGTCGTCGGAGGCTGCGCGCCGCAGGCCGTCCTCGAGCAGTGCATGGACGATCGGGCTGCGCTCGCAGGTGGTGACGCGGCAGCCGGCGAGTGCGAGCACCATTGCGTCCCGTCCGAGGCCGGCGGTCATGTCGAACACCTCGAGTGGTTGGCCCTTGAAGCCCACCGCGCGCACGACCGCCTCGCGAGGTGAGCCGGGGCGCCGGCGATAGCCAAAGCTGCCACTCGTGAACTCAACGGCCACGGCTCCGGCGCGCGAGTCCGTCTGGCGCGCCTCGAGTCGCTCATCCGTGAGCACGAGCAGTACCTCGTGCGCGTGGTCGTCCTCGGCGACGAGTGGCAGTGCGAGATGTGCCGCGAGTGCGGCGGCCGCCTCGATGCGATGGGGTCGAGTAGATGCCGCGCAGACCGCGACGCTCGCCAGCGTGCTCACGAGGTGCGCAGCGCTGCCTCGATGCGGCGGTCAGGGATGAGCCACATCACGGCGACGACGATGAACAGGCCGACCGAGACGATTGGCAGCCACAGTGCAATCGGCAGCGCCGCCGTGTAGAGCACGAGCGATACCTGTTCCTTGCGCCCCGGACCGATCGCGCGCGCCAGCAGCGACTCAACGCCATGCAGGCGCAGCAGCGTGCGGTCGAGGATGTAGAACGCGCTCGCGCTCATCCAGAGCACGACGCCATAGAGCAGCACCGGGCCTGCCTCGAAGTCCTGTTCGCGCATCCAGCGCGTGGCAAAGGGGATGAGGGAGAGCCAGAACAGCAGGTGCAGGTTGGCCCAGAGCGTCGCGCCGTTCACGCGCTGCGACGCCTGTAGCAGGTGGTGGTGATTCGACCAGTAGATGCCGACGTAGATGAAGCTCAGCGCATAGCTCGCGAACGTGGCCCAGAGCGTGAGCAACGCCTCGAGGTTGCCGGTCGCGGGCGCATGCAGCTCCAGCACCATGATGGTGATGATGATCGCGAACACGCCGTCGCTGAACGCCTCGAGCCGACTCGTTGTCATGGAGTTCCTAGCGACTTCGACCGCCCGGTCGGGTGTGGCGTGGTGCCCCCGGCAGGGCTCGAACCTGCGACCTGTGGATTAGAAGTCCGCTGCTCTATCCAGCTGAGCTACGGGGGCCTGCAGCAATCGTGACGGAAACGACCGGAGCCCGCCAGTTGGCAGGCTCCGCAGGTCGGATGCACTGGCAGATGCGAGTGCCTATGCGAACCGCTTCGCATGACCGCGAGCAAGGGCGCGCTCGCGCTTCGAGCCGCGCACCAGCCGCTCGCGCACGGGGCGACGGCGCTGTCTCTGCATCGCTCGCAAGAGGTTCGCGCGGGCGCGCTTGCCACGGACGCGTGACACGGCTTCCCAGTGGTCACCGATCTGCGCGAGCACGACCGGGCCGTGGCAGATCTGGAGACAGTGTGTGGCCTCGACGCGCACGCCTTGCTCGGCGAGTGCGGCGCAGAGGCGCTCGCGTGCCTGGCCCCGGCAATGCTTGCCGTTGCAGATCAGCGCACAGACGGGTGACTCGGAACTCATGTAGTCGAGGCTAATACGTGGACTATGCCGGGGCAATGCTCGTGCTTAGATTGCGAGATAAGCCGCCACGCCATGAAACGAATGAGGCCCGCCAATTGGCGGGCCTCATCGTTGTCGAGCGAACTCGAAGGTGGCGGACTAGCCGCCGATCTTGATGCGCGGGTCGAGGAAGCCGTAGGACATGTCGACGACGAGGTTCGTCGCCATGACGAACAGGCCGATGACGACCACGATGCCCTGCACGACGGGGTAGTCACGCTTGCCGATGGCGGTCACCAGCAGGCGGCCGACACCCGGAATCGAGAAGATGGTCTCAACGATCACGGAGCCTCCGAGGAGGAATGCGATCTGGAGGCCGAGCAGCGTGATGACCGGGATGACCGCGTTGCGCACGCCGTGGCGCGCAATCACACGGAACTCGCTGACGCCCTTGGCTCGAGCGGTGCGGATGTAGTCCTGGCGCAGCACGTCGAGCATCGTCGTGCGCATCAGGCGCATCAGCGATGTCGATAGGCCGAGCGCCAGGATTGCTCCGGGTAGCACGAGGATCTTGAGGTTCTCGATCGGGTTCTCCGTGAAGGAGACGAAGTTCAAATTGGGTGCGATACCCCAGAGGATCGCGGGGAAAATCACCACCGAGGTTGCGATCGCGAAGTTGGGGATGCTGATACCGGCGATGGCCACACTGCGGATGGTGTAGTCCAGCCACGAGTCCTGGCTGACCGCGCTGATCACGCCGAGCACGATGCCGGCGACCGCACCAATGATGATCGAGAGCACAGCCAGCTCGATCGTCGGCGGGGCGTAGATGCGGATCATCTTGGTGACGGACTGGCTGGTCCACAGCGAGCGACCGAAGTCGCCCTTGAGGAGGCCGCCGACGTACTCGATGTAGCGAATCGGGAGCGGCTTATCGAGGCCGAGCTCGGCGGTCAGTGCCTGCTTCGTCTGCAGGTCTGGCGAGGAGCTCTGCGAGAGCATCAGGTCAATGATGTTCCCGGGGATGAGCTGAATCAGGATGACCACGAAAAAGATCAGCAGGAAGACTGCGGGCAGCATCCCGACGATGCGTGTCACGAGGTACTTCAGCACTTGTTCCCCCTATTACGGCTCCCGAGGCGCCGTACTCTACATGTGATACGTCTGAATCCACAACGCCGATCTACCGACCAATATCTGACGTGCACGCAAGGTAATTTGGGATTTTCATCACGATCCAAATCGATGGCGAGCGTGATGACGTTCCTTGACAAGCGTGATGAACTTCGGATATTCCTCAGCGAAGAGGGAAGCCCTGCCTTGGCAGGACATGTCGTCGACGCTTGGCGTCTGCGACAACGGGGGGAGTACGACGGTGGCGACTGCAGCCGGATCCGTCTCCGCTGGGACGATCGTTGCGCCTCGGCGCAATCGAGCTCTGGACTGGACTCTGAAGTTCGCGCGCAAGAAGCCCCTTGGGGCTATTGGCGCGGTCATCGTGATCCTGTTGCTGGCGATGGCGCTGCTCGCGCCGATCATCGCTCCGTATGACCCGATCGCGCAGGACGCCACGGTGCGTCTGCGTCCGCCTTCCGCCGCGCACTGGGCCGGCACTGACCAGTTCGGTCGTGACGTCTTCAGCCGCGTGATCTGGGGCTCTCAGACGTCGCTGCAGATCGGTGTCCTCGTCACGGTGGTGGCGAGCACGATTGCGGTATCGCTCGGCCTCGTCAGCGCATACGCAGGTGGCTGGGTCGACTACACGATTGGTCGCATCGTCGACACAGTGCAGGCGATTCCGTTCCTCATCCTGCTGATCGCGATCATGGTCGTGCTCGGCCCGAGCCTGATTAACGTGGTGTTCGCGCTCTCGTTCCGTCGTTCGGTGACAGAGAGTCGCATCATCCGGTCCGCGGCACTGGGCCTCATGGGCCAGGTGTACATCGAGGCGGCCAAGTCGCTCGGTGCGGCGCCGACCTGGATCATGCTGCGTCACCTGCTCCCGAACATCATGCCGACGCTGATCGTCCTCGCGTCGCTCGGCTTTGGTGGCGTCATCATCTCCGAGTCGTCGCTGAGCTTCCTCGGCTACGGCGTGCCCCCTCCCACCCCGACGTGGGGCGGCATGCTCGCCAACGAGGGCCGTTCGTACATGTTCTCGGCGCCGTGGATGCTCATCGCTCCGACGCTGGCACTGGGCATCGTCGTCTTCGGCATCAACGTCTTCGGCGACGCCCTGCGCGACGTGCTCGACCCGCGGCTGCGAGGCTCATAAGCCCGCAGCCTCAGGTCCCGCCGAACCGTACTTCGAGAGGGGGCCAGCGATGGCTGACGCTGCAGCTGGACTACGAGTGCTCGACCTTTCCACCGGCCCTGCCGGTGGAATTGCTTCCATGGTGCTTGCCGACTTTGGTGCCGACGTCATCAAAGTCGAGCAGCCCGGCGGCGACCCGTACCGCGACATGGCGGCGGCGCCGATGTGGCTGCGCGGCAAGCGCAGCATCGAGCTCGACCTCAAGGCGCCGGCTGGCCAGCGGCGCATCCACGAGCTCGCGCGCGAGGCCGACATCGTGCTCTCGACGTACCGACCCGGCGACGCCGAGCGTCTTGGCGTCGATGCCGAGACGTTGCGCGCGCTGAACCCTGCGATCGTCTACTGCTCGATCACTGGCTTTGGGCCGAAGGGCCCGTGGGCCGGCTACCGCGGTTACGAGGGCACGGTTGCGGCGAAGGCCGGCCGCATGATGACGTTCTCGGGATCGCTGCAGCGGCCCGGCCCGATCTACCCGTACGTCCAGGTCGGCACGCACGTCTCCGCGCACTCCGCGGTGCAGGGCATCCTTGGCGCGCTGATGGTGCGCGACATCACCGGCGAGGGGCAGGTCGTTGAGACCAGCATCCTGCAGGGGATGATGCCGTACGACCTCGGCGGTCTCGTCGTGCAGCAGCTGCAGCGCCGTCTGCCGGCGCAGTTCCCGACGAATCCGTGGGGCAGCACCAACACGATGCCGACGCTGCAGTACCACCCTGTCCTTGCGAAGGACGGCAAGTGGATGCAGATGGGCAACCTCGTCGAGCACCTGTTCCACTCGTTCATTGCCGCCACTGACCTCGGCGAGATCTACGCCGACGAGCGCTACCAGGGCGCGCCCAACGGCTTCTCTGAGGAGGCGCGCGAGGAATTGCGCGACAAGATCCTCATGCGCATGCGCGAGAAGACCTCGGACGAGTGGCAGCAGATCTTCATCGAGAACGGCAACGTTGCGTCCGAGCTGTACCAGGAGACGCAGGAAGCGCTCTCGCACCCGCAGCTCGTGCACAACGGGAACGTGATCGACGTCATGACGAAGCAGCACGGCACGATGAAGCAGATCGGCCCCGTCGCGAAGCTGCTCGAGACTCCCGCGAACATCAACCCCGAGGCGCCTGCGCTCGGTGAGCACCAGACTGCGACGTGGAACCCGCGCCAGGCCGCACCCGCGGCCGGCCCGAGCGAGGCGCCGCACCCGCGTCGTCCGCTCGAGGGTGTCACGATCGTCGAGTTCGCCACGATCATCGCCACGCCGTACGCGTGCTCGATCCTTGGTGACCTCGGCGCGCGCATCATCAAGGTCGAGGCGACCGATGGTGACCAGATGCGCGGCATGGCGCAGGGTGTCGCCGTTACGAAGACGACTGCGACCAAGGAAGGCATCTGCGTCGACCTCAAGTCCGCCGAGGGCCGCGAGATCGCACGCAAGCTGGTCGCGAGTGCAAACGCTGTGATTCACAACATGCGCCCCCGTGTGCCCGAGCGCCTCGGCCTCGGCTACGAGGATGTGAAGGCGGAGAACCCGAACGTCGTGTACGTCTCGGCCACGGGCTACGGCTCGGATGGCCCGTATGCACACCGCCCGAACGCGCACCCGGTGCCGGGTGCCGGCCTCGG
This sequence comes from Chloroflexota bacterium, assembly GCA_003670735.1. Classification (GTDB taxonomy): domain Bacteria; phylum Chloroflexota; class Dehalococcoidia; order UBA2979; family UBA2979; genus RH-chloro-G1. The sequence continues at coordinate 13,840 of QWQU01000024.1, forward strand.
TGGTGCGTACTACCAGGCGGGCGCTGCGCCCGCGATGACTGTCACCGATGACATCCCGACGTTGCGTGAGACCGCGCGCCAACTGATGCGCGCGAACGAGGTCAACCCTGACCCGAACACCTCGCTGGTGATCGCGACTGCGGCGATGCTCGGTCTCTACGTGCAGCGCACGCAGGGCATCGGGCAGCACATCCAGTGCAACATGATGGGCGCCAACGCCTACGCGAACTTCGACGACTTCGTGTCGTACGAGGGCAAGCCGGAGCGCGTGACACCGCTCGCGGGTCTGTACGGCCTCAACGCAACGTACCGGCTCTACGAGGCTGGCGAGGGTTGGGTGTTCCTTGCCTGCCCGACGCAGCACGAGTGGCGCAACATGGCGCGCTCGATGGGTGCGAACGCACTGCTCGACGACCCGCGTTTCGCGAGCGTCGAGTCGCGTGCCGCGAACGACGAAGCTGTTGCGGAAGCGCTGTCGACAATCTTCAAGACGCGTGGCGCCGACGAATGGGAGCAGCTGCTCACCGACGACGATGTCGCGTGCGTGCGCGCCGACCAGGGCCTGCCCGCCGAGGTCTTCGACAAGTCGGATCACATGCGTGAGAACGGCTTCGTCACCGAGGTCGAGCACCTGCGCTTTGGCCCGCACTGGCGGACCGGCGCGCTCGTGAACTTCTCGGAGACGCCTGCTCGTCCTGGTGCGGGCGTGCTTGCTGGTCAGCACACGCGGCCGATCCTGCGTGAGCTCGGCTACAGCACTCCTGAGATCGAGGATCTCTACTCGCGACGCGTCGTTGCGTCGGAGCCGGTGTAACTCGGAGGCGTCATGCCGATCTACGAGTACTACTGCGCGGAATGCAATGGCGTCTTCGAGCAATTGATGTCCGCGAAGCGTGCCTCCGAGGCACAGCCGTGCCCGCAATGCGACGCGGAATCGCGTCGCATCATGCCGACCGAGTTCCAGGCGTTCACCGTGCGCGATGGTGCGCCTCGACGCATCCCGGATCGCGGCACGTATTGGCACTTCGAGCAGGAAGTCGGTCGCCCGGTCACGGAGACCGTGCAGCTCAACGAGCACCCGGACCTATTCGCGGAGAAGTACGGGCCGGAGAAGCCACCCACTGCCGAAGAGCAGGACGAGTTTGCCGAGAAGCTGATGTCGCGCCTCGACTACGAGGAGAACGCGCTCAACGCCGGTGTCGTCCCCACCGACGACACGTATCAACGACAGAACATGCAGCAGTTTGTCGACCGTACTCGGAAGACTGCCGCTGCCGCCGAGGCGCTCCGTCGCAAGCAGCCGAACGAGGCTTCGACTCCGAAGACTCGAAGTGGCGAGCACGAGACGCCAAAGAAGACCACTCGCAAGAAGAAGGAGGAGAGCTGATCAGAGACGGCCGTACCGTCTGAAATAACCAGAGGGAAACCACAAGAGGGGTGGTCGCCGCACCCGTCCCAGCAATGGGGCGTTGAGGTGGCCAGGAGGGATAGTGGTCATGACGACCCGATTCATGGGGACGCCGCTTGAGCGACGTTCCGTGCTGCGAGGCGCAGGCCTCGGCCTCGCCGGTCTCGCTGGCGCAGCCCTGCTGGGTTGCGGCGGCAAGTCCGACAGCGGCGCTTCGAGTGGCTCATCGTCGAGCGCCGGTGGCGCGAGCGGTGCACCGAGCAAGATCAAGCGCGCCGAGGGCTTCGACGCCAAGTTCGGCCAGCTGCCGATCAACGAGAAGAAGGTCGTAAAGGGCGGCACGTTCCGCCGTCAGCGCAACGACACGTCGCGCGAGAACGACCCGGAAGTCTCGATCGCCGGCGCCGACTGGGAGATCGTTGGCGACCGCCTGTTCTACGCGAACGGCTTCACGATGGCCGTCACGCCGGACATGCTTGCCTCGTACGAATGGATCGACAAGCAGAACCTCGTTCTGAAGCTGCGCCCGGGCATCAAGACGCACAACGTTGCGCCGCTCAACGGCCGTGTCTTCACGGCGAAGGACGTTGCCTGGAACCTGAAGCGCAAGGCGGGTCTGCTGGACCCGAAGACCGCTGCCTCGAAGTACGCGCGCTACGCGCAGTTCGACGGCATGACGGACGCGGTCGCGGTGGACGACACCACGATCAAGATCACGCTCAGCAAGCCGAACGGCTCGCTGCTGTCCGCGCTCGCTGACCCGCGCGCGAACATGATCCCGCAGGACTTCGAGCAGATCGGGTTCAAGGACCCGATGAAGTTCGCTGGTACCGGTGCGTGGATCCCCGCCTCGTACGTTGATGGCACGCGCCAGACGTTCAAGGCGAACCCCGACTACTACCGCTCGTTCGACGACGGCGCTCGCCCTGGCTTCGACACCTACGAGGAAGTCGTGATCCAGGACCGCGGCTCGTTCGTGGCGGCCTTCCTCAGCGGTCAGGTGGACGTGGTGTCCGCCGTCCAGCCGCAGGAAGAGGCGCAGCTCAAGACCGTGAAGGGCGTGCAGTTCGCGATCACGCCGGGCCCCACCTGGGACCACTTCGCCGTGAACCTGAAGCTGCCGCAGTTCCAGGACGACCGCGTCCGCCAGGCCTTCCAGCTCGCGCTGGACTACAAGGGCTTCTCCGACCCGCTGGGCAGCGGCTGGCTGTACGCCGGTCCGGTGCACTCGATGTTCCCGGAGTCGCTGACGTCCGAGGACATCTCCAAGATGGCGGGCTACAACCCCGCGACGAAGGCTGCTGACCTCGCGAACGCCCAGAAGCTGATGGAGGCCGCTGGCTTCCCGCAGGGCCAGGGCATCAAGTTCAAGCAGATCAACTCGAGCGCTGCGTCGCTCGACTCGTCGGTCCGCTTGAAGGACATGTGGTCGAAGGCGTTCCCGAAGATGGACGCGGCTGTGTCGACGAACAGCGACTACGCGCAGTTCACGAACGCGCTGAACTCGCGCACGTTCGAGGCTCGCTCGTACAACCACACGAGCGTTCCGGACGCTGCGATCGACGCGTACACGTACTACCACACCAAGGGTGGTCGTAATTACCAGTCGTACTCGAAGCCATGGGCTGACTCGGCGATGGAGAAGCTGCTGCTCGCGACTACGGTCGAGGAGCGGAAGTCGATCATCCAGGCGTTCGAGAAGCAGTACATCGCTGAGGGTCCGCCCCTCCTGCAGATCCGCCACCCCGCCGACAACCTCGCGATTGCCGGTCACGTTGCGGGCTACGACATGACGTCGGGCCCGTGGGCGTACAGCACCTACCGGGTCTCGTCCCGCTGGATGTGGCAGACCGAGAAGTAACTCTTCAGCTCACGCTGACGTGAGAGAGGCGGCCTCCGGGCCGCCTCTCTGCATATGTGGCGAGAACCGCCCGCCCCCCCCCCCCCCCCAATTGCGTATGTGTTATAACGAGCGGCATACGCCTCGATGCATACGGAGGGCAATGTGGGTATGGCGGATCGATGGACTGGAAGCCAGGTCAGTCGACGCTCGGTGCTCCGAGGCGCGGGCCTCGGTCTAGCCGGGGTCGCAGGCGCAGCGCTGCTGGGCTGCGGCAGCAAGACGGACACCGGCGGTACTTCGACCGGTGGTTCGACCAGCGGTGGGGTGAGCGGCGCGCCGAAGAACATCAAGCGTGCTGACGGCTACGACCAGAAGCTCGGCGTCGTGCAGATCAACGACAAGAAGGTCGTCAAGGGCGGCACGTTCCGCCGCTCTGCGAACGACACGTCGCGTGAGAACGACCCGGAAGTCTCGATCTCCGGCTCGGACTACGAGCTGGTCGCGGACCGGTTGGCGTACGCCAACGGCTTCACGATGAAGATCAACCTCGACATGCTCGCGTCGTACGAGTGGATCGACAAGCAGAAC
>QWQU01000025.1 GCA_003670735.1 Chloroflexota bacterium
ACCAGCGGGATTGGTCCACGATTCCGTAGATCGACGTTCAGACGTCCCGTGGCTGGGTCGACTGTGGCCGCCTCGATCGCGAGGTTGATCGGCTGGTCCGGCCCGACGACCACCTCGAGTCGGTTGTTCTCGAGGCCTGACTCCGTCACATCGGGTGACGTCACGAGCACCACGATCTTGGCGCGCCGCTGCACGTACTCGGTGTTCAGCACCGCATCGAGCGCCTCACCCGGACGGAGCGGCTTGCCGACGTCGATCCGCGTCTGCGGCCCGCCGTTCACGCTCACCACGATCGTGCCCGCGAAGTCCGCACCACCCGCGTTCGCCACGAGCACCGACAGGCGATCTTGTCTCGAGCCCACGGACTTCAGTGCGAGGTCGGGACGCGGCCCCGGCCGCGACGGCTCGCCACCCGCTTGCGTCGAGCGAATGCCACCAGCAGACGAGTCCACTCGGGCAAGGCCGGTGAGATTGCCCGCATCGCGCACTGCATCAATCGGCAGCCAGCCCGCCAACGCCGGGCGATCGCTCGGGCTGCCATACAGCCAGTCCGAGTTCTGCGTACGACCAATCAGCTGCAGCGGCGTACCAGCCGTGAGCTGGTCCACAGGCGACGAATCGGCGCGAGGCTCCGAGTACAGCGCGGATGCACGAGTGAGCGTCGGATTGGCAATTGCAGTCGAGTCTGGCGCCTGCCGCAGCCGCCAGACATAGACCCCGCTGCCGATCCCGAAACCCACGAGCAATACCAGCAGCACCACAAACGGCGCGAACCAGCGCGAGCGCCCCACTTAGGACACGCTCGGAATCAGCAGCACCTGCCGCGTGTTGTCGCTGCGCACGGCATCCTCGACACCCGGAACGCCAGTGAGCACCACTCGATACGAGCCGGACGAGGTGATCGCGATGGGCGTCACCACCTGCGCGCTCGCACCTGCAGCGAGCGAGGTTGGCCCAATCGTCGCCTGGCCAACGAGGTCGCCCTCGGCCTTCGTCACCTGCAGTGTGAAGGTCGCATCTGTGATCGCTGTGCCTCCGAGATTGCGCACTACTACCGTCAGCATCCCGGCCTGCACCGACACCTCACCCAGTGCGGGGTCAGCGCCCGCGATCGGGGTGCCGGATGCTACCGCCGTCGGTGCCGCAGCGGCCAGCACCGGCAGCGAGCGCACCTCGATGCCCTCGAATTCGAGGCCGGCCACGCTCGTCCAGCCTTTGGCGTTCGAGAAGGTGAGATGCACCCACGCGTCATCGGTGGTGCGCCCATCCGGCAACCCACGCGAGCCAGCAGGTAGCACTGCCACGATCTCGGCACCGCGATCCGGCCGCGCATACAGGTTCGAGGTTGACACGGCGCGCACACCCGGCCCGCTCGGCGTGGGCGTCGCAGTCACTCGAGCGGTCGCAGTAGGCGTGGGTGTCGAGGTCGGGAAGCTTGGAACGAGCGAGGCAAGCGAAGGCAGGCGGTCGTAACCGACGATCACCGCGACGAGGACCGCCGCGACAACCAGAATCGCCACACCAACGAGCGTCGGGACACGAAGCGATCGTCGCAACGCGCTACTCCCGGGCCCGCCAACCCGAGGCCCGAGTGTACCAACGCCCAGCGGTTGGGGCTGTTCAGTCCTCGATCAGCCCGAGGCGTTGCGCCTGGCGCTCAGCAAACCCGTCCGTCATGCCGGACACGTAGTCAGCCGCTCGGCGCCATGCCGGATCCTCGGGCCGCGACCAACCAGCGATCTCGCCCGGGTGCGCCTCGTAGTGCTGGTAGAGCGCGACCACGATCGCCTGACCACGCCGTGCCGCCCGCAGCGTGTCCTCGACGAGGTACACGCGACTGAACATGAACTCGCGCAGCACATCGGTCGCAGCCAGTACCGCACCACCGAGCTCGATCCGCGCCTCGGCAGTCCCCAGCGCCGCGCCCATCGAGGCGTGCACGCAGTCGCCCACCAGCGTCTCAATCCGATCTGACGAGTTCACGCCGAGCACTCGGTGCACCTCGGACGGCAGGTCTGCCTCCGAGATCACGCCGGCATTCACGGCGTCATCAATGTCGTGGTTCAGATACGCGATCGAGTCGGCCAGCTTCACGATCTGGCCCTCGAGGGTGCTCGCGTTACCCCAAGCCTCGGCCGCGACCGACTCGCGCGTCTTCGAGTGCTTGAGGATGCCCTCGCGCGTCTCGGCGGTCAGATTCAGGCCCAGCCCCTCGCGTGCGAGCAGGTCGACGATCCGCAGCGACTGCTCGTTGTGGCGGAAGCCATCCGGCAGCAGCTCGGCGAGCGCCTCCTCGCCGGCGTGCCCGAACGGCGTGTGGCCGAGGTCGTGCGCCCAGGCGATCGCCTCGGTCAGGTCTTCGTTCAGGTTCAGGGCTCGCGCGATCGAGCGCGCCACCTGCTGCACCTCGATCGTGTGCGTCATCCGCGTGACCGTGTGGTCCGAGTCGGGGACGACGAAGACCTGCGTCTTGTGCTTCAGCCGCCGAAACGCCCGCGTGTGGAGCACCCGGTCGCGGTCGATCTGATACCCGAGCCGCAGCGGCTCGGGCGGCTCGGGCACAGCGCGGCCAGCCGAGGTGGCCTCCCGCGCCGCCATCGGGGCAAGAGCGGCCTCGCGAGCCTCGAGCATCGCCCGGATGCCATCAAACGTGCGCTCTTCCATTGCCTTCGAGTGTGCCGACCGGGCTCACCTCGAACAACCAGACCAAGATGTTCCCGCAACGCCAGCCGGATGCGGCTGACAGGGGAGCCGGTATAATTCGGCTGGTCTTGGGAACATGCTCCGCCCCAGGGAGCTGCGGCACTCCCGAGCGCTGTGTACGGCCCGTCACCGCGTTTGAGCGCGTCTCCGCGGTCATTGGGTACGAGAGGTGTTTGCCATGACGTCTGCGCCATCCCAGGACCCCGCCGCCGTAGGCAAGATGGTCTACCTGTTCGGGAACGGTCAGGCCGACGGCGACGGCAACATGAAGAACCTGCTCGGCGGCAAGGGCGCAGGCCTCGCCGAGATGAGCCGCGTCGGCATCCCGGTGCCCCCCGGCTTCACCATCACCACCGAGGTCTGCAACAGCTTTTACGCGCTGGGCAGCCAGAACCCAGACGGCCTCGAGGATGCTGCCCGCGCCGGCATCGCCCACGTGGAACGCACCGTCGGCATGGGCTTCGGTGATCCCGAGAACCCGCTGCTCGTATCCGTACGCTCCGGTGCCCGCGTGTCGATGCCCGGCATGATGGACACCGTGCTCAACCTCGGGCTCAACGACATCACTGTTGCAGGCCTCGCGAAGCGCTCGGGTGACGAGCGCTTCGCTTTTGACTCGTACCGCCGCTTCGTCGCCATGTACGGCGACGTTGTGCTCGGCATGAAGCCCGAGTCCGCCAAGGACGCCGACCCGTTCGAGGAGCGCCTTGAGGCGATGAAGCACAAGCGCGGCGTCGAGTTCGACACCGATCTCAGTGCTGCCGACCTCAAGGAGCTCGTCAGCGAGTTCAAGGCTGTCATTAAGGAGCGCCTGGGCGTCGAGTTCCCGGACGACCCGTGGCAGCAGCTCTGGGGCGCTGTCGGCGCCGTCTTCCAGTCATGGCAGAACCCGCGCGCGATCGCGTACCGCTCGATGTACGGCTACCCGGGCAACTGGGGCACCGCCGTCACCGTGCAGGCGATGGTCTTCGGCAACCTCGGTGACGACTGCGCCACCGGCGTCGTCTTCACGCGCCACCCCGCGACCGGCGAGCGCCGCCTCTATGGCGAGTACCTCGTGAACGCGCAGGGCGAGGACGTGGTCGCTGGTGTACGCACCCCCCAGCCCATCACCAAGGAGGACGGCGCATCGTCGAACCTCCCATCGCTCGAGGGGACGAACCCGACCGGTCACAACGATCTCGTCGAGGCGTGTAACCGCCTCGAGGACCACTTCCACGACATGCAGGACATCGAGTTCACCGTGCAGCAGGGTCGGCTCTGGATCCTCCAGACGCGCTCCGGCAAGCGCACGGGCCGCGCGATGGTGAAGATCGCCGCCGACCTCGTCGACGAGAAGCAGATCACCGAGGCCGAGGCGCTGCTGCGCCAGGAGCCCGAGAAGCTCGATGAGCTACTGCACCAGACCTTCGACCGGAGCAGTGCCTCCGACACGATCGCTCGCGGCGTCGGTGCATCGCCCGGTGCCGCCGTTGGCAAGGTCGTGTTCTCTGCTGAGGACGCCGCTGCCTGGGCCGCACGTGGCGAGGACGTAATCCTCGTCCGCATCGAGACGAGCCCTGAGGACGTCGTCGGCATGAGCGTGTCGCAGGGTATTCTCACGGCGCGCGGTGGTGCGACCTCGCACGCCGCCGTCGTCGCCCGCGGCATGGGCAAGACCTGCATCACCGGCTGCGGCGCGCTGCAGATCGATTACCACGGCGAGCGCTTCACCGTGAACGTGGCGGGCCGTGGCCCAATCACGATCCGCCAGGGTGATGTGATCTCCCTCGATGGCACCACCGGTGAGGTGATGCGCGGCGCGGTCGCACTGGTCGACCCCGTGCTGCCCGCCGAGTACGAGCGAATGATGTCGTGGGCCGACGGTGCGCGCCGCCTGAAGGTGCGCGCCAACGCCGACACCCCCGAGGACGCCGCACGCGCTCGCGCCTTCGGCGCTGAGGGCATTGGCCTCTGCCGCACGGAGCACATGTTCTTCGGCAAGGACCGCATCCTCGCGGTGCGCCAGATGATCCTCGCCTCTGACGAGGCGGGACGTCGCGAGGCGCTCGCGAAGATCCTTCCGATGCAGCGCGAGGACTTCAACGGCATCCTCAAGGCGATGGCCGGTCTGCCCGTCACCATCCGCCTCCTCGACCCGCCGCTGCACGAGTTCCTCCCGCAGCAGGCCGAGGAGATCGCGGACGTCGCCGCCGCACTCGGCGTCGACCGTGCCGAGGTGGAACGTCGCGTCGAAGCACTCCACGAGTTCAACCCGATGCTCGGTCACCGCGGTGTCCGCCTCGCGATCACCTACCCGGAGATCTACGAGACGCAGGCCCAGGCGATCATCGAAGCCGCGTGCGACCTCAAGGCCGCGGGCGTTGATGTGATGCCGGAGATCATGATCCCGATCGTGGGCCTCGAGGCTGAGTTGAAGCAGCTCCGCGCACAGGTCACCGAGGTAGCCGAGCGCGTCATCGCGCAGCGTGGCACGCGCGTCGACTACACCATCGGCACGATGATCGAGCTGCCTCGTGCGTGCATGGTTGCCGACAAGATCGCAACGCACGCTGACTTCTTCTCGTTCGGTACGAACGACCTCACGCAGACGACCTTCGGTCTGTCGCGTGACGACGCAAGCCGCTTCCTGCCCGCCTACATCGAGCAGGGCCTACTGCCTCGCGACCCATTCGTCGAACTCGACCGTGAGGGCGTTGGTGCGCTGATCAAGATCGGCGTCGAGAAGGGCCGCTCAGTGCACCCCGACCTCAAGGTCGGCATCTGTGGCGAGCACGGCGGCAACCCTGCCTCCGTCGAGTTCTGCCACAACGCGGGCTTCAGCTACGTGTCCTGCTCGCCGTACCGCGTGCCGATCGCCCGCCTCAGCGCGGGCATGGCCGCCGCCGCCGAGCAGGTCTCGGCGATGTCACTCGCGGGCTAAGCAACAACCCTCGCACCACAAAACGAAGCCCGGGCACTGCCCGGGCTTCGTTGTACCTACCAACGTTCGAGGTCTACTCGACGGTCACCGTCTTCGCGAGGTTGCGAGGCTGATCGATGTCCGCGCCGCGCTCCAGCGCGATGTAGTACGCGAGCAGCTGCATCACCACGAGTGCGACGAGGGGACTCAGCGCCGCCTCGATCTCTGGCAGCTCGATCACGTCGTCAGCGACGCCGTTCAGCGTCTCGTCGCCTTGCGACACGACCGCGACCACCGGGCCGCGCCGCGCCTTCAGCTGCTCGATGTTGGAGCGCATCTTGTCGTGCAGCTCATCCCGCAGCGCGAGCGCCACGGTTGGCATGTGCTCGTCGATCAGCGCGATCGGGCCGTGCTTCATCTCACCCGCCGGGTAACCCTCAGCGTGGATGTACGAGACTTCCTTGAGCTTGAGTGCGCCCTCCATGGCGATCGGATAGGCCCACCCGCGTCCGAGGAATAGGAAGTGCTCGGCCTGCGCGTACTTGCGCGCGACCTGCGCGATCTGTGGTTCGAGCAGCAACGCCTCGCCGATCGCGGCCGGCAGATGCTGCGCCGCCTCGACCTGCTCACGCTCAAGGGAAGAATCGAGCGTCCCACGCATCCGTCCGAGCCAGAGCGCGACGGCGTGAATCGCGATGATCGAGGCCATCATCGTCTTCGTGCTGGCCACCGCGATTTCGGGCCCCATGCGCATGTAGATCGTGGCGTCGGCGACGCGTGTCGTCTGCGCGCCCGGCACGTTGCACACGGTCAGCTGCGGACAACCGGCGGCGCGCGCCTCCTCCATTGCTGCGAGCAGGTCCACGGTCTCGCCAGACTGCGACACGGAGATCACCAGCGTGTGCTCATCAAGCACGGGACGTCGATACGTGAACTCAGCCGCGTTGTCGACTTCGGCAGGGATGCGCGCGAAGCGCTCGATGTAGTGCCGGCCGACCATCGCTGAATGCATCGAGGTGCCCATGCCGATCAGCACGACACGCGTGAACGCGCGCACCTGCTCGGCGCTGAACGGCATGTCATCGAGATCCACGCTCGGCGGGTCGAGGCGGTAGCGACCGCGGATCATGTCCAGCGTGCCAACCGGCTGCTCGTGGATCTCCTTGAGCATGAAGTGCTTGAAGCGGCCCTTCACAGCCGCCACCGGGTCGTACGACTGCACCTCGATCGCCTTCATCAGCGGCATGCCTTCGAGGTCGGTGTAGCGCACCGCCTCAGCCGTGATGTCGGCGACCTCGCCAGGCTCGAGAAAGGTGACGTTGCGCGTGTGCGGCAGCAGTGCCGCGAGGTCCGAGGCGATGAACTTTTCGTCCTCGTTGTGACCGAGCACGATCCCGCCGGCATTCCCGACGCGTGCCGCGACGATGCGACCCGGCTCGTCCTTCGTGATCACCACCAGCGAGTACGCACCCTCGCTCATGCCGATCACCGCACGCACGGCCTCTGCGAGGTCGAGTCCGCGTGCGAGCTCGTCGGCCACGAGGTACGCGAGCACCTCGGTGTCGGTCTCAGACATGAAGCGGATCCCGCGCTGCCGGTAGGGGCGCTGCAGCGACTCGAAGTTCTCGATGATGCCGTTGTGCACGACGGCCACACGACCGGACGGGTCGAGGTGCGGATGCGCGTTGGCGTCGGTGGCGCCGCCATGCGTCGCCCAGCGCGTGTGCCCAATGCCGGCGCTCGCCGGGGGCAACGTGCCCTCGAGGCGTGACACGAGTTGATCTACCTTGCCGGCGGCCCGCTGCACGAACAGTCCATCGCGGTCGTCAAAGAGTGCGATGCCCGCCGAGTCGTACCCGCGGTACTCGAGGCGGCGCAGACCCTCGATCAGAATCGGGCCCGCAGGCCGCTGACCGGTGTAACCAATGATCCCACACATGGGCCGCTCACCTCACTGCGAACGTACCCCGCCACGCACCGTAACAAGGGTAACGCGTCGCCAGTGACTCATGCCAGCCGTCTAACGAGCCTCGCGCTCCTGGCGCGCCACCACGACCTGACCGGCGCTCTCCGGCCCATATGCGCCCTGGTACGAGGCCGGCAGCATTGAGGCGATCCGCCGCATCATCGCGTCCGTGGCCGCCTCGGCGCCGGAGCTATCACTCGTGCCATCGAGGCGGATCGGCTCGCCGAACTCCAGGCGCAGGTGCGGTCGCTTGCCTGACATCCACGCGAACAGCGAGCCAGGCAGGTGGATGTTTTCGGTGCCTGTGATCGCCACCGGCACCACGGGCGAGTTCGCGAGCAGCGCGACCATCGCGGCGCCTGGCAACGCCGGGTGCATCCGTGCGTCCTTCGAGCGCGTCCCCTCGGGGAACATCAGCACGACCGCGTCATGCCGCAGGAGATTGCGAGCCGCACGCAGCGCTCCCATGTCAGCCGAGAAGCGCCGGACCGGGAACGCGCCGTACGGCCACAGCCACCAGCCGACGAGCGGCGTCTCGAACAGCTCGCGCTTCGCCATCGGATGCACGCGTCGGGGCGTCGAGGCAGCCACCAGCGGTGGGTCGAGGAGGTTCAGGTGGTTCGCGATCAGCACGATCGGACCGCTCGCCGGGACGCGCTCCGCACCCACGATTTCCCATCGCGTGAGCGAGCCAACGAGCAGCTTGGTCAGGGCAGTGCTGAGACCGTAAATGAACCGAGACACCAGTCCGTAGACCGCGTGTCGCACCGATCAGTCGCCGTTAGCCGTGCGGTAGGCCTCAACGCAGCGTTCCACAACGTCGTCGATCCCGAGCATGTCGGTGTCGATGATGATCGCGTCGTCCGCCGCCTGCTCGCGGTGGATCGCACGCTGGCCGGTGTTGTCCATCTCGTCGCGTCGTCGCGTTTCGTCCAGCACACGCTCGAACGTGGTCTGTCGGCCGGAGTCGAGTTCCTCACCGAGCCGTCGCTGCGCGCGCACCATCGCCGATGCTTCGAGGAAGATCTTCGTGCGCGCCTCAGTGAGCACGCGCGTCCCGATGTCGCGGCCAGCCATGACGATCGGCGAGCGGTCCGCGATGGCACGCTGGCGCCGCACCAGCTCATCGCGTACCGCCGGCACGCCCGACACGAACGACACCGCGTGCTCGATCTCTGGCGTGCGGAGCTTCGAGGTCACATCCTCGCCAGCCAGCACCACGTGTGGCTGGGACAACTCACGCGGCCATTCGAGCTCCATCGCGAGCCCGCGCACGAGCTCGACCACGTCATCCGAGGCCTGCGGGTCGATCCCAGCCTCGAGCACCGCGAGGGTGCACGCGCGGTACATCAGCCCGGTGTCCACAAACCCGACCGCGAGGCGATCAGCAACGGCGCGGCCCACGACACTCTTGCCAGAGGCCGTCGGACCGTCGATCGCGATGCTGCGGGCCAGCGAGTCAGAGATGAGCGGCCTCCAGCCGGATCAGGGGCGAAAGCAGGTAACGGTTGGGGATCATAGGGAGGCGCTATCGGTAGCGTCCACCAGACCGACCAGCACGCGCAGGTGCTGCTCCTCAGCGACCGTCAGCGGTCGCGCGGCGCCCTCCGGGAGGTCGCCGAGGCTCACGCCGCCCACATCGACGCGCACCAGCCGCGTTACGGGGCAGCCCACCGCCGCGAACATCCGCCTTACCTCGCGCTTCCTGCCCTCGCGCAGTGAGATGCGGGCGCGGGCATACGGTGCGGGCGCTTCGAGCTCCACGCGGGTAGGGGCGGTCATGCCATCTTCGAGCTCCACGCCGCCACGCAGCGCTTCGAGCGCCTCCCGACTGGGCTCGCGCCGCAGCTCCGCGACGTACGTCTTCCACACCTCGTATCGAGGGTGCGCGAGCCGATGGGCCAGCTCGCCGTCGGTCGTGAGCAGCAGCAGCCCCTCGGAGTCGAGGTCGAGCCTGCCGACATAACGAAGACCTTGAGGCGCGGATTGGAGCAGCTCATAGATGAGGTGCTCGCCGTGGGGGTCGTACTTGGACACCAGGTAGCCCGCTGGCTTGTGCAGCATCCAGACGGCAGCCTCAGCCATCATGAGCGGCTCGCCATCGACCTCGACTCGTTGGGTGAGGGGGTCGGCACGCTCGCCCAGGGTGGCGACCCGGCCATCGATGGTCACGCGGCCGTCGGCGATGATCACCTCGGACGAACGTCGGCTGCCGTATCCGGCACCAGCGAGGAGCTTCTGCAGTCGTTCGAGCGGCATTGGAACCTAACGAACGCGTCGCACGCGCTCGCGTACAACGTATTCAGTCACAATCGTGCGAGTCGTGGCCGCTGCCGAGTGCACCGAGGCTTCAACCACGCCACGGCCAACCGCCGCCAGTGCCCGTGTCACGGCGACGCGCAGTGCCATCTCGACACCCAGCCCGGCAGCAGCAGCGACCAGCGAGGCCCGCAAGACCGGCACAAGACGAGTCGCCACGGTCAGCGCGAGCGCCTGACGAGGCGAGACAGCGCGAGAGCCTCCGAAGAGGTCAGACGGCACCGGTAGGTTCATGAGGCGGCTCCAGCAGCAGCAGCTCGGAAGCGAGGATTCGCGTCTCGGGTCGGCGGCACAGCCTACAGCGCCGGGCGTAGGCCGGCCACGGCCCGATTACGGGGATCGTTGGATCAATGTGTCGACCTCGACGGTCAGGTCCGCGGGCTTCGCTGCCTGTCCGCTGGCATCGAGCACACGCGCGCCATCGGTCTGGCGCCGACCACCAGCGAACGCCTCGAGCGTCGCGAGCAGCAGTGGGGATTCGCGCACCATGCCGGTCTGGCGGATCGCCGCGAACAGCGAGGACGCTTCAAGCGCCTCGTCCGAGGCATCGGTAGCCGTCGCGGCCCAGTGGGTTTCGAGGCCATCAGCCTGCAACGAGTAGCTGCAGAACGCGACGACTGGCCCCATGTCCACCTCGGGGATCGCGAGGTGCAGCATCACGCCGCTCTCGGCGGCCCGGCCGCGAATCAGCTCGCGGATCACTTCGCGCCAGGTGCCAGTCGGCCCATTCGGCAATGCGGGGTGCAAGTTCAGCAACGCATGTCGCGAGACGAACTCGTTGCCAAAGATCAGCATGTAGCCCGCGAGCACACCGAGGTCGAACGGGTGGGGCGTCAGCGCCGTCTCGATCGCCTCGTCGTAGGCGGTGCGCCATGCCGGCAGCGGCTCGCCGTGCCGCGAGCGCTCGCCACCGTGGCTGCGTCGAAACTGCGCGGACGACAGTGTCACGAGCGGCACGCCATCCGCCTGCACGCGCGCGAAGAACGAGTCAGTTGCCTCGTCCTCGCCCGCAGCACGATTGCAGAACACGAACGCAAACCGTGCGTCGAGGTTGCCCGCGGCGATCGCGTCCGACACGGCCTCGTACATCCCACGAGAGCCCTGCCCACGACCAGTCGTGAACCACCCCAGGCGTAGCGTCACCGGCTGAAGCCATCCTCGTACTGCTCGCGCAACGTCTCGATCCGCTGCTCGACAGTCGCGAGTAGCGCCTGGCACCGCTGCGCCAGCACCATGCCCTCTTCGTAGAGCGTCACTGACTCCTCGAGCGGCAAGTTGCCTTCCTCGAGTCGAGTCGTCACCGCCTGGAGGCGGTCATACAGCGCCTCGAAGCTGTCATCAGTTCCAGTTGTCACAGCAATCCCTCGATACGCGCATCGCGCGAGCCGTCTCGTAATCGCAGCGATACGCGCTCGCCGCCAGCCAGTGCTGCCGCCGAGGTCGCCACGCTGCCATCCTCGCGCACGACGAGCGCATAGCCACGCTCCAGTGTCGCGAGCGGGGACAGCGCCGCCACCCGCGCCTGCTGCGAGGCCACACCAACCATCGCGTGCTCTCGATGCGATCGCACCGCACGCGTCAGCGCGAGGCCACGTTCGCGCACACGTTGCTGCAGGGCCGCGACTGCTGGCAGCGCGCGCACGAGGTGGCGCTGCTGCGCCTCGACACCCTCGCTCGCCCGCGCCACATTCCGTGTCGCCGTCACTGTGATTTGCGTCTGCAGAACCGAGACATGCCGTCCGACCGCCGCACGATCTGGCGCCACGAGCTCGGCAGCCGCCGACGGCGTCGGCGCACGTACATCAGCGACGAGGTCGGCGAGCGTGTTGTCGGTCTCATGCCCTACAGCAGAGACGACAGGGACCGGGCAGCCAAAGATCGCCCGGATCACTGGCTCTTCGTTGAAGGCCCAGAGGTCCTCGGCGGAGCCACCACCACGCGCAACGATCACGAGGTCCACATTGTGCTGCACCACGCTGCGAATCGCCTCAGCGATCGACGGCGATGCGCCTTCACCCTGCACGGGCGTCGGCTGCAGCACCAGCGTCGCGAGCGGCCACCGTCGTCCGAGCACGTCACAGATGTCGTGCCACACCGCGCCAGTCGAAGAGGTCACGACACCCACGCGCTGTGGGAACGCCGGCAACCGGCGCTTTCGTTCGAGTGCGAACAGACCTTCAGCCTCGAACCGATCGCGCAGCCGCGCGAACTCCGCTGCTAGTGAGCCCGTGCCCTCGGGCTGCACGAAGTCCACCACGAACGAGAGATCACCGCGCTGCTCGTACAGCGACAGCGACCCATACACCACTACCGAGAGTCCCTCGGCGAGCGGCATCCGCTGCCCGATGTTGCGGTTGCGGAAGAAGGCGCAGCGCAACGCGCCGCGCTCGTCTTTGAGTGTGAAGTAAATATGCCCGGACGCGGCGCGGGTGAGATTCGAGATCTCACCCGCGACCCAGACCTCAGTCAGATGCCGGTTGTTCTCCAGCAACTCGCGCAGATAGCGCGTGACTTGCGAGACCGGGTAAACCTCGGGCGGCACGCTACGACTGCACGCGCTCGATGTAGCGACCCTCTTCGGTGGAGATCTTGATCTTGTCGCCCTCGTTGATGAAGAGCGGGACGTTCACAACTAGGCCGGTCTCCATCGTGGCAGGCTTCGTGGCACCGGTCGCCGTGTCGCCCTTCACACCCGGATCCGAGCGCGAGATCGTCAGCGTCACGGACGCCGGCAGTTCGACGCCGAGCGCCTCCTCGCCGTACGCCATCACCTGCACCACATCGCCTTCACGCAGGAAGTCGAGCGCGTTGCCGGCGATCCCGCGCGGCACCGCGATTTGGTCGAACGTCTGCGTGTTCATGAACGTCAGCGAGTCAGTGTCGCTGTAGAGGTACTGCATGTCGCGGCGCTCGACGCGCGCGGCGACCAGCTTCTCGCCAGTGTTGAACGTGCGCTCGGTGATGTGGCCGGCTCGGAGGTCCTTCAGCTTCACGCGGTACACGGCAGACTTCTTCGTCTTGACGTGCTGCACCTCGACGATCTGGTAGAGGCTGCCGTCGATCTCGACAGCAGCGCCCTTCTTGAGCTCGCCAGTACTCAGCATGGAAGTCTCCCTCTCCGAGGAATCAGTTCAGCTTCGACGCGGTCGAGAGCCGCCGAAGCCGGCCGCCCTCCATCACGCATTGGTCTTCGATGCGCACCCCACCCCAGCCGGGGATATAGATGCCAGGCTCCACGGTAACAACCTGACCGTCTTGCAGCACGTCCTCCGAGCGCGGGCCGAGCCGCGGCGCCTCGTGGATATCGAGGCCGACCCCATGGCCGAGCCCGTGCCCAAAGTACTCGCCGTAGCCAGCCTCGCGGATGATCGTGACCGCGATCTCATGCGCCTGCTGGCCCGTCATCCCCGCTTCGATGCGCTCCTCGGCCGTCTCCTGCGCCGTCAGCACGATGTCGTAGATACGCCGGAACTGCGCATCCGGGCTCCCGAGGAAGATCGTGCGGGTCAGGTCCGAGCAATACCCGTCCACCCGCACCCCGAGGTCCATCACCACGCCCTGACCTGCCTCCAGTGCCACAGCCCGAGGAATCGCGTGGGGCAGCGCCCCCCACGAACCGCCCGCGATGATCGTCGGGAACGAGAGGTCGTCGGCGCCGTGGGTCAGTGCGTATTGCTGCACCTCCCACGCCAGCGCCTGCTCGGTCATGCCTGGCTGAGCCACCGCTCGCGCGTGCTCACACGCGGCATCACCGAGCAGCACTGCCCGGGTGAGCGCGTCGAGCTCCTCAGCGTCCTTGATCGCGCGCAACGTCTCGACCGCCTTCGGCGCAGCAACGAACGTTGGTCGGTCGCTGCCAGACAGTGCCCCGAGTTCGCGCGTCCATTCCTCGTACGCAGCGATAGTCATGTCGGCCGGCTCGAACCCCACGCGCTTGCCACCGAGGCCTGCGAGCAGCTCGGGCACCCACTCACCCATCGCACCATTTGCGCGCAGCAGTGTGCAGGCCATCGCCTGCACGCCAACCTGCTCGAAGTACCGCGAGTCCGTCGCGACCACCGCGCGATCGCGCGTCACGAGCACGACACCGGCGGTCCCCGTGAACCCCGACACCCAGCGTCGGTTCGATGGCGTCGTGACGAGCAGCGCATCCACTCCAAGCTCATCGAGGCGGACGCGAGTGCGCTCGATACGCTTCGCAGCAGTCGAGGTTGCGTCAGTCGTCATGCGGACGCAGCGTCCTCGGTCAGCCGACGGTGCAGCGAGTCGAGCGCCGAGAGGTACCCGTGGTACCCGAGCCCGGCAATCTGCCCCCACGCCACCGCAGCGACGTACGAGTGGTGCCGGAATTCCTCGCGCTTGTAGATGTTCGAGAGGTGCACCTCGACCGTGAGCAGCTGCGTCGCCGCGATCGCGTCCGCGATCGCCACCGAGGTGTGCGTGTATCCACCCGCGTTGATGATCAGTGCGTCGAAGTCGCCGTGCTCCTGAATGAGCGTGACGATCTCACCCTCGTCATTCGACTGCGCGCACCACAGTTCGACACCGAGCTCGTCCGCGCGAGCGGTCAGCAGCGTCTCGATGTCGGCGAGCGTCACGGAGCCGTACAACTCCGGCTCGCGCTGCCCCAGCAGGTTCAGGTTCGGTCCGTTGATCACGAGGATGCGCATGGGTCGTCTCCGCTTCGGCGCCTAGCGCTTGTGTCGTCCCTCGGCCTCACGCGCCTTGCCCAGCGCCGAGGTAACGAGTGATTCCTGTCGTTTGTTGGTAACCGCTGTGTAGATCTGCGTCGTATCTGCCGAGGAATGCCCGAGCAGCGCCTGCACGACGCGCAGGTCAGCGTTCCCCTCCAGCATATGGGTGGCGAACGTGTGTCGCAGCAAGTGGGGATGCACGCGCGATCGGATCGCCGCCGCGACACCCGAGCGCCGCACGATCTCCTGCACCGCGCGCACCGAGAGCCGCGCTCCCTCGCGCCCGATGAAGAGCGCGGGCTGTGCGTGCGTCACGAGTTCCGGTCGTCCCCGCTCGATGTATTCGAGCAGCGCCTCACCCGCCGGATCGCCGAACAGGCAGATCCGCTCGCGATTGCCCTTGCCCAGCACGCGCACCTGGCGATTCGCGAGGTCGAGCGCCACGACATCGACGCCCACGAGTTCGCTCACACGTAGCCCGGCGCCATACAGCAGCTCCAGCAGTGCACGGTCACGCAGCCCACGAGCGGTCGATACGTCCGGTGCGGCCACCAGTGCAGCAGTCTCTTCGGTGCTCAGGAAGTGCGGCAGCAATCGCGGCGCTTTCGGGTAGCGCAACAGCAGGATCGAGTCACCGGGCTGTCCCGGCGGCAAGAAGCCCTCGCGGTCGAGCCAGTTGTAGAACGCCTTGATCGTCGTCGCCTGACGCTTGATCGACGCCGGTGCCAGTCCCGCCTCGCGCGCCTGCGCGAGGTATGCGCGGCCATCACTGCGCCCCGCGTGATCAAACTCGCGCACCCGTTCCGCAAGGAACTCGAGGAATGCGCCGATGTCGTTCTGGTAGTTGCGCAGCGTGTACTCCGACCGTCGTCGGATCCCGCGCAGGTACGTCAGGTAGCGATCGAGCATCGCCTGCGCTCGCTCACGCAGGGCAGCCTTCACCGTCGGGTCGATCGAGGGCTTCGTGCTTCGAGGTGCGCGTGGCATTCGCGTGCTCCTCGTACGTGTCATCCGCGCGCTAGGCGCTGCGGCGTGTGCTCGGACGACGCGTGGTCGTCTTGGTCGTGCGTGTGCTCGCCGGCTTGCGAGTCCGGCTCGTCGTCTTGGTCGCCTTCGCCGCGGTCGGGTCGAGCCCCTGGTCGCGCATGCGCTGTGCGCGCAGGGCGAGCAAGTCGAGCGCCTCTTCGATCGTGAGCGACTGCGGACTGCGGCCAGCGGGCACCGTGGCGTTCACCACGCCGTCGGTGACGTATGGCCCGAACTTGCCACTGCGCACCTGCACCGGCTTGCCGGAGTCGGGGTGCGGCCCAAGCTCTGCAAGCGTGCTCGCCGAACCGCGACGACCGCGCGTCTGGCGTGGCTCCGCCAGCAGTGTGAGCGCCTCATCGAGATCGACCGCCGCGAGGTGGTCGTGATCGCGCAGGCTGCGGTTCTCCGTGCCCGACTTCACGTACGGGCCAAGCGGCCCATCTTGCACGGTGACAGGCTCGCCGTTCGCCGGGTTGGTGCCCAGCGTCTTCGGGAACGAGAGCAGCATCAGCGCCTCGTCGAGCGTGAGGTTGTTCAGATCCATCGTCGGCCACACCGAGGAACGCTTCGGCTTGCCGTCGTTCACATCGTCTTCGCCGAGCTGCACGTACGGGCCGTAGCGGCCGGTCTTCAGGTAGATCGGCAACTCGGTCGCCGGGTCGGTGCCGAGCGGTTGGTCACCCTTCGCGGCACGCGCGAGGAGGGCGATCGCCTGCTCGAGATTGATCTCATCTGGCGGCATGTCATCGGGAATGTTTGCGCGCACGTCTTCGTCGCCGGCCTGGATGTACGGCCCGTAGCGGCCGACGCGCACTGCGACCGTGCGACCCGCCGCGTCCTGGCCGAGGGGGATCGAGGACACCTCGCGGGCGTCGATCGCTTCCCAGCCAGAGCCGATGCGGTGCCGCAGGCCTTCGTTCGCAAGCGCGCCTGAGGCGCCCTCGGGCGCGTCTGGGTCGCCGAAGTAGAAGCGGCGCAGCCACGGCGTCGCTTCCAGCGCGCCTTCCGCGACCGCGTCGAGGTCTTCTTCCATCTTCGCCGTGAAATCGAGGTCCACCAGCTCAGGGAAGTGCTGCTCCAGCAGATTCACCACCGCGAATGCAAGGAACGTCGGCATCAGTGCGGTGCCGCGCTTCTGCGCATACCCGCGGTCCTGAATCGTCCCGATGATCGAGGCGTATGTGGACGGGCGGCCGATGCCGCGCTCTTCCAGCTCGCGGATCAGGCTCGCTTCGGTGTAGCGCGCGGGCGGCTGGGTCTCGTGGCCCTTCGCCTCGGTGTGCGTCGTCGCGACCGACTGGCCCTGCGTGAGCGGCGGCAGGATGCGCTCCTGCTCGTCGAGCTCGGCATCCGGGTCGTCCGAGCCTTCGACATACGCCCGCAGGAAGCCAGGGAACTGAATCACCCGTCCCGAGGCCGCGAGCACCGCAATGCCGTCGGCGCCAGCCGGTGCCTGCATCCGCACATTGGTGCGGAACCCGGTCGCGTCACGCATCTGCGAGGCGACCGTGCGCATCCAGACCAGCTCGTACACACGGAACGCGTCGCCATCGAGCTCTCCGCGGACGCTCTCAGGCGTGCGGAACGCATCACCCGCGGGGCGGATCGCCTCGTGGGCCTCCTGCGCGCCGCGCACTCGCTGCGTGTACTGACGTGGTGCGTCGGGCAGATATTCGTTGCCGTAAAGCTGCCGCA
>QWQU01000026.1 GCA_003670735.1 Chloroflexota bacterium
ATCGCGCGGGTGAGCTCGGACGACTCGAGATGCGACGAGTCCGCGGCTCGAGGGAGACGCGGACTCGTGGGTGGGGTGCGGAGTGGGTTACGCGGTTTGCGGTGATGCAGCGGGCGCGGGGTGCGTGCTCCGTGCGGGCTGGGGGGTGGCTCGGAGGATGAGGGAGGCGCCGAGAGCGATGATCCAGGCGGCCCAGAGCAGGCTGCCGATGAGGGCGGCGGGGTGCCAGACGGGGAAGCTGGGGATGGCCGTGGCGATCATGTTGGCCTGGTTGAGCGTGTAGAAGGCGGAGGCGACGAAGCCGAGTGCGGCGACCCACGGGTGGGCGATGCGCGTGCGGAGGATGGTGACGCTGATCAGCACGGTCCAGATGATCGAGAGCAGCTGACCGATGTGCTCGCCGAGGAGCGCGCCGCCGAGCTGGTGCTGCGCGTAGAAGGCAGCGACGACGGCTTCGCGGGTCGTGGCGTGGGCAGCGGGGTCGGCGTACATCTCGGCGAGACCGGGGACGACAAAGACCCAGCGCAGGAAGCCGAGCAGTGAGGCGACGACGGAGACGCTACCGATGATGGTGGCGAGCTCGAGGTAGGGGATGGACTGGTTGGTCTCGCTCGCGCGGCGCTCGATGACGCGGCGCAGCAGGACGAGCGGGGCGAGGAGGAAGGCGTAGGACCAGGCGACGGCGAACCAGGTCCAGATGAGGGTGACGCCGCCGGCGCGGAAGCTCGTGAGAATCGTGTCGGGCGACTTGCGGAGGATGGCCGGCCACTCGAAGGTGGCGGAGAGCGTGGACGAGGTTACGGCGAAGACGAGCGCGGCGAGGATGAAGAGGGCGCCGGTGACCCGGCTGAGCGTGCTGGACTGCATGGTTGGGAATCTCCTGGGTTGGGGCGCGACTACGTGGGTAGATAGCGCGCGGTCGGACTGGTAGACTGAACTCAGTACGACGTACCGTACATTGTACGGAATAGGATCGCAAGTGCCTCGACGGCGTGTGGAGCAGAGCTCGGACGAGCCAGTGGCGGGCCGCAAGCGCGGGCCGCGTGCCGGCACGTCGCGCGAGGCGATCATCGAGGGCGCCTGGGCGTTGGCGATGCGTGAGGGGTTCGAGGCGCTGACGATGCGCGCGGTCGCCTCGGAACTCGGCATTGGGGCGATGACGCCGTACACGTACTTTCGCGCACGCGAAGAGCTGATCGCGGCACTGCTCGATGAAGTGCTGGGGACGATTCCGCTGGAACTGCCGGAGGCGGCGTGGGCGGTGCGCCTCGAGGCACTCGTGCGAGCGCACCACGATGCGCTGCTGCGGTTCCCCTCGGCGATTCCGCACCTGCTCTCGACGCCGATGACGGGGCCAAAGGCGGCGGTGTTCGCCGAGGTGCTGATGCAGGTGCTGCATGACGGCGGACTCGTGGCGGAGGACGTGGTCGGCGGCTTCTTCGCTCTGGCGGGGATGAACTACGGCTTCGCGAGCTTCGAGAGCCGTCGCATGAATGCGCCGCCCGAGGGCGCGGCACAAACTCGTGCGACGTTGCTGACTCTGCCGCCGGAGCAGTTCCCACTGACGATCGAGGTGGCGACACAACTCGCGAACTTCGCGCGCACGGGGGCGGATTACGACTTTGCGTTGAGCTCGATGATTGCGGGGCTGAGCGCGCGGGCGACCTCGAACTAGCGTTTCGGGGGCGGGGCCAGTAGGTAGTCGTGCGCTGAGGACTGACCGAAGCGTGCGAGTCGAGCGAGTGTGGGTTCTACTCCGCAGCCAGACCAAACAGCGCTGACTCCACGTGAGGAAAACAACAGCGCTATCGTGCCGCGCTCCTGATCCGATCGGGTCGGCTCGAGTAATGCAATCGTTGATTCGCCAAAGAACCGACCATTTTCCGTGGGCGGACCTACGTCGAGAATCGCCCCGAGGCGCCACGCAACCCCCGGCGCGGTGATGTAGTTGAGGAAGCCATCGATCTCATCGGCTCGGGTGTAATAGCCCTCGCAGCTCGCGAACGAGGCCATTGCTACGGGAGTGCCGGGCGGTTCATCTGCTCGGCAGCGAGGCGGACCGTCTGAGCCGTTCGGATCAGTAGTGCATCGAATACTGCGAAAGATGAAGGCAGCGCGGATCGCCTCACGATCGCCGGCCTCGTACGCGTCGATTGCACGATCGACGTAGGTGATGCCCGTGCGAGGCTCGGGAGTCGTCCCCGGACGCGATTCGAGCGGAGCAACCAAGAATCTGAGCGGGGGCATGATCACGCATCCGGCGAGCGAAATGCCGACGATTTGTCCGTTTGCCTCGAGTAAGCCCGCATCTACCCACTCGCCGTGACCTTTGTCGATGCTGATGACGATCAGATGCTTGGCCGGGGGCACGGCACCCTCGGGGACGTTGATGATCGAATGCACACCGCCCGCGCGTGTCGTGATCTGGGTCAGCTCGACCTCGACCGAGCGAGGATCCAGTGGCTGGATCCGAGGCCTGCTGGGCGTGCATTGCTCGCTCCGGATCGTCCCGTTGCCGTCGTACAAGACGGCGGCGGCGAGCGCCTTCGTGTCGCGTTGGATGAGTGCCTGTAACAAGCGGTCAACGCCCGGGTCAGACACATGGAGATCGGGGTCTAGTGCGTGGCCTGCCTCCGGGGGCGGTGCAAGCCTCGAAGGCAGCACGAGGTAGTTCTCGTACGGGCCGTAGAGGACGCTCGCCCAACTTCGTGAGATCCAGAGTTCGACGACGTTGTTGCCTGCGATTGCGAAGCGCCATGCCTCGCTCGTCATGCCGGTTCCGACCTCGAGCACGATGTCTACTTCATGGCGCGGCGTTGCCTGCGGATCAGCAGGCGCGACCGCGTAGAGCACGCGGGGTGAGCTGCTGAGTCGGTCTAACCACTCTTGCCGCGCGACCGAACGACCGGGGAGGGCGGTGTCGGATGAGCTGTCTCGAGCCTGGAGGCGGGGCATGCGCTGGTCGAGAGCGGAGACCTCGTCGCGGATGAGGTGATCGATCAGCGTGTTGAGAGCTGGGTTCCTCGTCCGACCGTCGGGCGCGAACCGTGGCGGAAGTGGTGTTGGGGTCGGTGTGGGTGCGGCCTTTGCTGCAGTAGGTGTTGTGCTCGACGTCGGGGATGGTCGCCCCGGCGGTGTTGTGTCCTGGCAGGCGGCCGCCACGAGCACGAGCGTTACGAGCAGTGCGGTCCATCTCATGGCCGCATCGTAGCGAGCGACCTTGATGGCGGGTGCCTCAGTGGTGGCGCCCGTATGCTGACGGACATGGCAGATGAACTGCGGGCGGTGCTGTTCGATTTCGATGGGACGCTTGGCTACTACAAGCCGACGCATCTGGAGCTGTATGTGACGGCTGCGGCGGCGCACGGGGTTACTGCGGACCTCGAGGCGCTGCGTACAGCGGTGGATGCGGGCTGGAAGCCGTGGGAGACGCAGTACGGGGTGGACCACTCGGCGCATTCGGGGAGTGAGGCGGCGTTCGGGGCGATCCGTGCGCTGTTGCATCTCGGACGGTACGAGTCGGCAGGGGTGCAAGGTGACGCGGCGGTGATGCAGGCGATCGCGGATGACCTCGTGCTTCTCGAGGCGGATCCCAAGCACTTCGCGCTGTACGAGGACACGGTGCCTGCGCTCGAACGTGTGCGCGCGGCGGGGCTGCGCTCGTACATCGTCTCGAATCACATCTGGCGGCTGCCTGAGGCGATCGATGCGCTCGGACTCGGCGCACTCGTTGATGGCGTGCTGACCAGTGCGCGCGTCGGCTATCGCAAGCCGCACCCGGAGATCTTTCGCCAGGCAGCGATGATGGCCGGCGAAGACGCCTCGAACTTGCTGTATGTCGGTGACAACGTCGCGCACGACGTGCGCGGTGCGGAGGCGGCCGGGATGCGTGCGGTGCTGATCGACCGCGCTGCTGCGGCCTCGCCTGCCTCGCGACGTGAGGCTTCGGCGGACATGGTGGTCGTGCACTCGTTGATGGAGGTGCCGCTGTGGTGATGGCATTCGGGCTGGTGCCGGTCGATGAGGACGAGATCGACGAGCTCTACGCGATGTTCGACGCCTACTGGACGGAGCTCGATCCGTTCGAGCCGGTGGCGGGCGAGCTGATGGCGACTGCGAACCGCCGCGCGGAAATGGTCGAAGGTGCTGAGGATCAGGAGTGGCTCTGGATTGAGCTCGACGGCCAGCACGCCGGATTCCTGATGCTGCAGCTGCTGTATGACGAGCCGCTGGTCGGCCTGCAGACGCAGGAGATCGTGGATATGTACATCGAGCCGGGCTCGCGGCGGCAGGGGCTGGGCAAGGCTGCGATCGAGGCGCTGCTGGTGCGGGAGCGTCAACACGGCTCCTCGCTGGTGGAGGCGGCGGTGCTGCGAGACAATCATCCGGCGTTGGCGTTCTGGGAGTCGATGGGGTTCGCGGTTCGCGCCCATCGGACGGCTCGACGCCCGTAGCGGGACCGACACGCGGGACCGATAGCCGGGGGGCTTCATGATCTGGGACGTGCACTGCCACTTTCCTCGTAACTTCGGGGTGGACGAGCCGGGTGACCCGGCGAAGGCGATCGACTCGCGCGCGGCTGCGCTGCGGGCCGCCGGCGTTACGCGCGCCTCGTTGCTCTCGGGCGGGGGCCGCACCGGTGGCCTCTCGTACGAGGACTGCCTGACGTATGCGAAGCGGCACGAGGATCTGTTCGTGCCAGTGGCGGTGATTCCGGTCGATGAGTCGACAGGGCGCGATGTGCGCCATGTCGCCGAGCTCGGCTATCGCGGGCTGAAGATCATTGGCTCGAAGCACGACTACGACGACAAGACCTACTGGAGCATCTACGACGCGGCCGAGCAGCTGAACCTGCCGATCCTGTTCCACATGGGCGTGATCGGCGGCGGCGTGGACTACTCGATCACGCATCCGCGGCGTGACCCGAAGGCGGCGGAGAACCTGGAGCGCATGCGCCGGATGGGGCGTGGCACACCTCGTGATGTGTCCGCGATCCGGATGCGTCCGTTCCACCTCGACACGCTGGCGAACAACTTCCCGAACCTGAAGATGATCGGCGCCCACATGGGCGGCACCGGGAACTACGAGGAGGCTGCCTCCGTCGTGCGGTGGCGACACAACGTGTTCCTCGACATGTCCGGTGGCGACACGATCGAGCGCCACGCCGAAGAGCGCGGGCTGGTCGGCAAGGAGATCGGCGTCGAGAAGCTCGTGTGGGGCTCCGACTGCCGCGACGACGAAATCATGGACCACGTCCAGCATCTGAACGCGATCTTCGAGCGTGTTGGGCTCACGGCAGACGAGCGCGACCGCATCCTGTACCGCAACGCCGCCGAGATGTTCGGCGAAGTCGAGCCGGTGATCGCGACGGCATGACGACCGACGACGAGCGCGACGAGACCGAGCGCGAGGCGCACGCCGAGGCAGACGCGGCTGCGCCTGACTCGGATGACGGTGCGCTGAGCGAGCACGCGGAGGCGGCGTCCGATGAGGACGGGCCGACGTCGTGGAGCGGCGAAGCGCTCGATCCGTCGGTGTGGTCCTCGGCCGCGGAGTCGACGCCCGACGAGCACGAGGAGGCCGCAGACGATGCGGCACTGCCCGATGACATCGAGACGGATGAGGACGACGAGTCGGACGAGGACGTTGCCAGTGAAAGCGACGTGCTCGAAGAGCTCGTGGCGGTCTCGGCGACGAGCTATCCGCTGCCGGAGCCGGCGATCGAGGAGCCTCAAGGGCCGGGGCGCGCTGAGGCGCTGATCTCAGGCTGGGCATCGCGGATGCCGGCGCTCGCGCTGCCGATACCGGTCGAGTCGATCATCCTCACGGTGCTGGTGACGATCGCATTCCTCGCGTTCGTGCTGATCGAGCCGACGCCGCGCTGGGCTGCATTGCTGGGTGCGATCCTGGCTGCGCTCGGGACTGACGGCGTGCTGCGCACTGCTCGTCGCGATGTGTTTGGGATGGGCGCGGATACGACGCCGTTCCTGTTCCTGCCGACGTTGTTCGCGCTCGGTGCACCCGTGTTCATCGAGTACAACGTCGAGGGCTTCTGGGTGATCCCGGCGGCATTGATCGCGGGTCTCGCGTTTGGTGGCGTTGTGATCGCCGAACTTGCCTCGGTGCGCGAGGACGAGCCGTTGCGCGTGCCGGCGCGATTCTTCGCTGCGGCCGCGACGTACTTCGTGGTGTTCGCGCTGTTCTCGCTGGCGTACGCGTTCGACCTCGGACTGGGTGCGTCAGTGGTCGCGGTGGCACTGATTGGGATGCTGCTCGCGGTGGAGCTGCTGCGCGACGATCAGATCGATGCGCTGGAGACGATCGTGCTCTCCGGTGTGATCGGGGTGATCGCGGGCGAGGCACGGTGGGTGCTGCAGTACATGCCGGTCGATGGTTACCTGGCAGGGCTGACGCTGTTGCTGCTGTTCTACTTCACGTCGGGTGTGGCGCACGCGTATGTGACGCGCCAGCTCGATCGCACGGTGGCAGCGGAGTACGGCGGGGTGGCACTGGTTGGTGTCGTGCTCGTGGTCGGCGTACGAGTCTTCGGCGTCGCCTAGCACCCGTGGGTGCTTGGGGTGTTCGGGCAAGGTCGGCCTCGAACGTTGTTCAGCCTCGAAAGCTGACGTGTGAAATGCAGAACGCCCGGGCGTGAGCCCGGGCGTTCTGTTGTGGGGCGTGCGCTGTTAGTTGCAGCGAACGATGAGCGGGGTCGCGGCGGGAACGCCGTTCGGGTAGAGCGTGATGAACGTCGCGTTCACGGCGCTGATGGTCGTGCCGGGGACGTAGGTGACGAACTCACCATTGCTCGTAGCCCAGAAGGCGAGCGTCGGTGCCGTGCAGTTGGCTGCGGTGACGAGCTGCGCTCGCGAACCACCACCCCACACGATCAGGCTGAAGCCGTTCTGGCTGACCGTGCCCGAGGTGATCTGGCCGTTACCGGGAACGGTCGTCGCAGTCGCAGTGGCCGTACCGGTTGCAGTGCCGGTCACAGTCGCAGTGGCCGTGCCGGTTGCAGTGCCAGTCACAGTCGCGGTGGCCGTACCGGTTGCGGTGCCGGTCACAGTCGCAGTCGCCGTACCTGTTGCGGTGCCGGTCACAGTCGCAGTGGCAGTCGAGGTCTCAGTCGCTGTCTGGCCCGACACGGTGGTCGGTGACGTCGAGAGAAACGCCGTGCTCACCAACGTGGCGATCGCGATCGGAATGGCAAACTTGGCAATCATGAATCGAGGCATCTCGTCTCCTTCTGTGTCGTGCGAGTACCGCTACGACGCTATCAACGGCTGCAGGGGACTCGCCGTTGCAGGAGGGTGCTGAGGGTTTCAACGGCGCATCAAACGGCCTCGATCGCCGCGTTTGCGAGCGTTACGTCTGCAAATACCGCAGTGGGCTCGATTCATTGCGTGGTGTGATTGCAAACGTCATGACGTGACGCGGGGCGCTAGTCAGTGACGAGGCGGAAACGCTCTAGGACGTACTCGGGGACGGTGCCGATCTCGTCGTCGGATTCGACGGCGCAGCCAAGCAACGTGATGTCTCGTGCGATCGCGACGGTGGCGAGGTAGGTGCCGCTGATGCCAGCGGGGCCTTCGAAGTCGAGCTGCACACGCCAGCGTCGGGCGGCCTCGTCGGTTTCGAGGATCTGCGTGCGGCGACGGTAGGCGAGCCAGTCCCAGCCGTGCAACACGAAGCCCTCGCGGTCCACGAGCTGGGCGGGTGCGCTCACGGCACTCCAACCGCGCATGTTGCCGCGCAGCGCGTGCGGACTGTCGAGGTGATGGACGAGCGCATTGCCCTCATCGGCATCGAGGTAGGCCCACTTGTAGCCGCTCGGGAACTCCCACGCGGTCGGTGCGTAGCGATGCCCACCGAGGTGGGTGATGCGCCAGGCGCGCACGGCGGGGTAGGCGGCCCGGGCTTGCTGATAGAGATGCACACCGAAGCGCGCACAGCAGATGTCGACCTGGCCGTGCGTGCAGACGAAGAGCTCGCGGTGGGAAGGCATGGCGCTGCGGAAGCGCTCGAACGTCTCGAGGTCGGTGGGAGCCTCGAAGAAGGCGCGGACGAGCGAGACGACATCGTCGTCGGTGGGTAGCAGGTACTCGGTGAGGTCGTAGCCGCTCGCGAGCTCGCCCTGTGGGGCGAGGGCGACGAAGACGCGGCGGTGGCCGGGGACGGTCCACTCGTCGTCGGGGGCGATGCCATACATGTTGGCGTAGCCGCTCTCCGGGAGGCGGCCGTGCTCTGCGCGCAGCCGCGCGAGGTAGGCGTTGCGGATGGCGTTCGACTGACCGAGCCAATCGCCGGCGGGGTCAGCGTTGTCGAGGCGACCACCCCAGGGAACCGGAATCTCGACGGCGAGCACGCGGGTGAGCGTGCCACCGGAGCCGATCGGGTCCTCGTTCACCGCGCGGGCGGCGACGGAACAGAGTCGGTCAGTGATGGTGGTGGGCTGGGCGACGGTCATCGAAGCGCCTCGTGGTCCGTGTTGTGGTGAATCGTCACTAATTCTCCGCCACTTTCGAGACTACCACTTGCGCGAAGTGGTAGCGATCTCTTTAGATTAGGTACCACTAATACTGTGGTGCAGTCGAGAGATGAATCACTCATTTCTCGACTGGCTGACGAGCAAGGGTCTACGCCCGCCGGTGGACGAGTGGATGCCCCAGCCTGTGGGCATCGCGAGCTCAAGCCGCTCGGTGACCCCATTTATGGCTATTGGTGCGACACCTGCGGCTCGCCCTTCGCACCGTTCGAGGTAGCGACGGCGACCTCGTAGCTGCTGCGGACGATCGCTCGGGCAAAGACGGACGCTGCTCGTCGAGAACGTCGCGAAATCGGATCGCAGTATCGAGGTAGTTGGCTGAAGGCGACCTGCTCACAGACCCACTGGCTGTGGCAGTTCGAAGGGCTGAGGATCGTTGCAAACAAAGGCTGGTCGGGGAGACACGATTTGAACGTGCGGCCTCTTGACCCCCAGTCAAGTGCGCTACCAGACTGCGCCACTCCCCGACCGCGCGGACGATGCTAACAGAGGTCTGCTGACCGAGCCATGGTTAGCCCGGACGGGGCTAGTTCGGGATGTTGCGGTCGATGCGGAACAGCCGCCCCTTGCCGTTCTCGGTGTACTCGGTGACGAGGCGTGCCCAGGGGACGCCGCCGCCATACATCTCGGGGTAGAAGGCGTTCGCGCCGGTGAGGGCGGCCTGGCCGACCGGCGGCGCCAGCAGGATGTAGTCCACCTGGTGGTGGGCGTCCTCCATCCGCTGCTTGAAGTCGCGGTCCGAGGCAATCACGAAGCGGTCCGGGTGCTTCGCCAGCAGGATCAATGGTCCATTGATGTATGAGTCAATCATCACGAGCGCGTTCGGGTTGTCCTCCATGATCTGGTCGATCGAATGCGTCATGGACTCGAAGTCGCGCAGTGTGGTGTCGACGGTCTGTGGCTTCGTAAAGCGCTGAGGATCGTCGCCGAGCAATATGTGTGCCATGGCCTGCTCGTCAGTCGCGGCATCGACCTGGCTCATCGCCGAGGCTGCCTCGTTCGAGGCGAACTGGTAGGGATAGCAGAGGAGCGCGGCCTTGGCCGCGCTCCTCTGTATTTGCGAGCTGCTGTTGCAGAGCAGCTCGGACGCCAGTGTCGTGGGGCTACGACGCCTGGCGCTTCTGTTCGTCCGCCTCGTTCTTGAGGGACTCGGCCCAGTCGTCAGCCGCCTGACCGGCAGCTTCCTTCGTGTGGCCGTACTTCTCCTGCAGCGTGCCGACGAGCTGATCCTTCTTGCCGCCGATTTTGGTCATGTCGTCGTCGGTCAGGTCGCCCCACTTTTCGCGGGCCTTGCCCTGCAGCTGCTTCCAGTTACCGCTGATCTCATCCCAGTTCATGACTGCCCTCTCTGTTGGTACTCGGCTCGAGCGCCGTTGTTGACCTATTCAGCGTGCGCTCCCGGTCATCGCACGCAGATCACGAGGACGCGCACGACGCCTTGCAGTAGCGCTTCAGTTCCGTGAATGGCCATCCCGAGGTCCATCCGCTGGCTCGCCAGTGCCCTGCACCGGCGTACGCGATGGCGGGTCGCTCGCAGGGAACGACTCCCGTGCGGCCTCATCGATCATCGCGTCGTCGTCCTCGAGCGCCTCGTCATCCGTCGTCGGATGCTCCTCGCTCATGTGGCGCTGGTGGTCTTGCTCGTTCATGAGCTGCGCACCGCACTGCTGACATGTCAGGCGTTCTGTGGTCACGCGTGCCTCCTCGAACTACGCACGTAGCGTCGAGCAGGCGGACTCACGAGCGGGTGACACGAGGTAGCACCGCGCTTGCGCGTGTGTTGCGCTCGAGTGCCAGTGACAAAGGGTGCTAGCGAGCGGCGGCGCGCACGGCGTTTACGCTCGCGAGCGTATCGCCGGCCGATGCTGCGAGTGAGTTCATCCGGATGCGCCGTTGGAATCGAGGAGCGCGTGGAGGCGTGCCTCGACTGACTCGGCATGTCCGAGCGGCAGTCGCAGCAACTCCGCGCCCAGCGCGCGGTAGAGCTCGCGTAGTGCCGGATCGCGGGCCAGTGCGTCGAGGTGGCTCTGCACGGTGCCGACGTCGCCTCTGGCGACCGGGCCAGTCAGCGCCTCGGCGAGTGGGTGAGCAGCGATGTTTCCGGCAGCGCCGAGTAGCAGCGGTACGAGCGCCTCGCGCGCGGCGGACTCGGGCAACCCCGCGAGCGTCCACGCCCGCGTCGCGGCAGCAGCGAGTGCGACTGCGTCGTTGCTGATCAGCACCGCAGCTGCGTGGTAGAGCGAGCGATCCACGCCGGTTAGCCGCACCGTGCGTGCGCCGAGGTCGCCCACGATTGCCTCGAGGATCGTGTCGAGCGGGCTTGCGGCGTCGATGCCGCAGGTGATGCCCTCGAAGCGAGTCGGGTCAGGCTCGGTGGCTGGGAACGACTGCAGTGGGTGCAGGCAGCCGACCATCGCGCCGGACTGCTCAGGCACCGTCAGCACCTCGAGCCCGCGCGCTCCCGAGCAGTGCACGACGGCTTGGCCAGGCCGCCAGTCCACCACGGCGGCGACACCGCCGATGGCGGCATCAGGCACGGTGATGAAGGCCACGTCACTCGCGTCTACGGCGTCCTGTGCGTCCTCTACGACCCGCGAGGAGGCGAGGCGCACCGCGTAGCCGCGCGCCTGCAGCGCAGCAGCCAGCGAGCGCCCCAGGCGTCCAGGCCCGAGCACAGCGACAGCAGGAAGCGGTCGAGTCGTCATCGCTCGATGGTAGGGGACAGGGCCGTTCTGGGGGCCGCTGCGAGGCTGAGCCGGTACCATGCTCGGACGGAGGTGGCGATGGCTGGCGATCCGGTGCTGGTGGGTGTGGACTTCACTGGCGACACCCTGCGCGTGCTGATGACGGACGACCAGGGCCATCAGGTCGCGGACGGTGAGTGGCCGCTGCCCGAGCTGGCCGACGAAGAGGCCTGGTCGTGGGAGGTCGGCGGGCGCATCGCCTCGCTGTTCGCGGATGAGGGCGAGCATCGCTCCGCACTCGCAATCTCCGTGGCCGCGCCTGGCGCCGTAGACAGCGAGACTGGCCGCCTGCTCGCGAGCACTGGTCAGGACTCGTGGGACGGCCTCGCGATCGTTGACTCGCTGAAGCGCCACATTGGTGCGCCGATCTCCGCCGAGAACCGCACGCTCTGCGCGCTGCTGGCCGAGACCTGGCAGGGCGCCGCTGCCGGCATCGATAACGTGCTCTACGTCTCACTCCGAGGCGTGCCAAGCGCGGCGCTGCTCACGAGTGGCCGCCTTGTCCGAGGTGCGCACCTCGGCGCCGGTGCGCTGCCGGCTGCGCCCGAGCTCGATGCTGCCGCGCCGCTGGACGACGAAGATCTCGAGCGCCTCTCAGGGCTGCTCGCAGATGTCGTTGCGGTACTCGACCCCGAAATGGTGGTGCTGGACGGCGCTGAGGCACACCTCGATCAGCTCGTGCCACTGCTCGAGCAGGTATTGGAGCAGGTCGCGCCGGGGCCCGAGGTCGTGCGTTCGACCCTCGGTGAGCGCGCAGCGCTGATCGGCACGATCCGGCTCGCCTCCACACTGGCGTTCGAGGGCGGGAGGCGCGGATGACCGGGGAGCGACGGGAACGACAGCCGGCTGTGCCGGGTGGCGCAGGGCGTGCCAAGGCCTACGCGATGCGCCTCGACGCACAGCAGACGGGGACCATGCTCGGTGTGCTGACCTGGGTGCTCGGCGCGCTCGCGATCCTCCGCGACCGCGGTCACGCCTCGGGCGAAGAGGAGCTGCATGAACTGGCTGACGCTCTGGAGCCTCAGATCGAGGCACTGGTGCTGGAGCTCGGCGGCGTGCGCGCTGCGGCCGGCATCAACCCGGAGCGCGAGGCACTCGTCGATGCGGCCTATCAGCAGGTGCGCGAGGCGTTCGAGACCTGGGTGTCGGTGACGGCCTCAGACACGGTCACGCTCGCGCTGGAGCAGCGCATGGCGCACATCGAAGCAAACGAGGGTGGCGAGGGGCCGACGGCCTAGCCCAACCTGGCTACGAGCCTAGACGTGGTCGCTGCAGACGTCGTCGTCGGAAACCTCGACGCCGCTGTCCTCCAGGGCCTCTTCCAGCCGCTCGATCTGCTCGTCCGTTAGCACGTAGTGCTCGCCGATGCCTTCACCGAACGCGGTGATGTTGATGATTGGCTTGCCGCACTCGATGCACTCGTCGAGGGACTCGACCGCCTCAGCGCACTCGAACAGGAACGTCGGGCTCAGCAGCACGTTGTCGCGCTTGGCGAAGGCCCGCGTGAAAAACTCGGCGTAGGCGGTAGGCAGTTCGTCCGGCGTGGGCATGGCAGGTCTCCCGAAACTTCTCGATGCGCGCCCTGAAGGTAGCAGGCTGGGCGCTGCGATCGAGAGGGCTCGGGGCTACCGAGCCTTACTCGTAGGCCGGCTCTCGGGCGGGAGCGACCTCGACACGGGCGAGGAAGCCCGCCGCCAGCGTGCCGACCGCAAAGAACAGGTGCATCACGTGGATGCCTGCGTTAGCCGGCGCGTCGCGCATCATCCCGAACAGGTCCGGGCTCGCGAGGTTCACCACGAACGCCAGGAGGAACAGCGCCCCGTAGGCGAGCGTGATGTTCGCCTTCACGCGCCCGACCAGCGCGAAGCCAATCAGTAGCGAGATCACCGCGGCCCCGGCGTGCGCCATGCCATGCATCTGGTTCATGACGAGCACCGCAGTCGAGTCAGCGCCGATCACCGAGGTGTTCATTGCCCCAAGGATGCCCATCACGAGCTGGAGCAGTCCGGTCCCTACGAGCATCCACACACGGTCGATTTGCATGATGCACTCCCTCGCGTCCTCGTCTCTTGAACGAAGGAAGCAAGGGAATGTTCAGCCCGAGGCCGTTACAAAGTCGTCTAGTAACCGCGGTATTTCGAGGCGAGCGGGAGTCGGCGGTCGCGGCCGAAGTTACGTGGCGTGATCTTCACGCCGGGCGGGGACTGGCGGCGCTTGTACTCGTTGCGGTTGATCAGGTCGATCACGCGTCGCACCGTTGCTTCGTCGTGACCGCGCGCGACGATCGCCTCGAATGGCAGGTCTTCCTCGACGTACGCCTCGATGATCGGGTCGAGTTCCTCGTACGGCGGGAGCGAGTCGCTGTCGCGCTGGTCGGGGCGCAGCTCGGCGCTGGGCGGCTTGGTGATGCTCGCCTCAGGGATGACCGGGCTCACTGTGTTGCGGTAGTTCGACAGTGCGTAGACGAGCGTCTTCGGCACGTCCTTGATCACGGCATAGCCGCCGGCCATGTCGCCATAGAGCGTCGCGTAGCCGCAGGCGTACTCGGACTTGTTGCCGGTCGTGAGCAGGATCGCGTCAGTCTTGTTGGAGAGCGCCATCATCAGCAGGCCGCGGATGCGTGACTGCAGGTTCTCCTCGGCCGTGCCCGGCTGCGTGCCGGCGAACGGCGCCGCCAGCGTGTCGAGCGCAGCCTGGTGGATGTCCTCGATCGACAGTGTCAGCAGCTCGATGCCGAGGTTGTCCGCGAGCGCCTGCGCGTCCGCGATTGAGCCTTCCGAGGAGTACCGCGAGGGCAACGCCACGCCACGCACGTGCTCTGCGCCCAGCGCGTCGACAGCGACCGCACAGACGAACGCCGAGTCGATGCCACCAGACAGCGAGATTAGTGCGTTGGCGAAGCCGCTCTTTTGCAGGTAGTCGCGAGTGCCCACGACGAGCGCGTTGTACGTCTCAGCCAGCTCATCGCTCGCCTCGAGCGTCGAGGCAGGGAGGGTCGGCAGGTCGGCTGGGGCACGCCTCGGTTCGCTTGTGATCAGGATGGGCTCCGGCGCGTAGTCGAGCTCGCCCAGGCGCTGGTGGCGAAGCCGCGCGTCGTGGAGCTGGCGCTGCATGACCGCGCCCACCGGCACGTCTACCACGACCAGGTCCTCGGCCATCGAGGCTCCCCGCGCGAGCAGCTGGCCGTCCGGTCCGAACACAACCGAGTTGCCGTCGAAGACGAGCTCGTCTTGACCGCCGACCTGGTTCACATACGCAATCGCGACCGTGTCGTCGGAGGCGCGCGTCGCGACCATCCGCTCGCGGTCGGCCGCCTTGCCGTGGTGAAACGGGGAGGCGTTGATGTTGATCACCACCTGCGCACCGGCGAGCGCTTCCTCGTGGATGGGCCCGCCGGGGTACCAGATGTCCTCGCAGATCGTCACGCCGACCTCGACGCCGGCGATCGTGAAGGTCGGTGCCTCGTCGCCCGGCTGGAAGTAGCGGAACTCGTCAAAGACGCCGTAGTTGGGCAGCGCGTGCTTGCGGTAGGTGGCGACCACCTGGCCGGCGTACACGACCGCAGCGGCGTTGTAGAGCTGGTGGTCGTACTCGATGCAGCCCACCACGAGTGGGGGCAGATCCATCGCCTGGTCGGCGAGCTCGCGCAGGGCCTTCGAGGCGTCCTCGATGAAGGCCGCGCGCAGCAGCAGGTCTTCAGGCGGGTAGCCGGTCAGCGCGAGCTCAGGGAACGCCACAACGTCCGCGCCGAGCGCGTCGGCGCGTCGTGCAGCCTCGAGGATGCGCGCGCTGTTGCCAGCGAGGTCACCAACGGTCGTGTTGATCTGGGCGAGGGCGACACGGAGAGTCTGCATCAGGCTCTGAGTATATCGGCAGCCCCTGGGCGAGGTCATACTGGAAGCCCCGACCACTGTGACTCACGAACAGCCGAGCGAGGCGTGTGATGCTGGCGATCGACCTCGTACGGCTCGTGATGGAGCCCAGCATCGCCCCGGCGCACCCGCTCTCGCCTGACCAGTCGTACTGGCGTGTCTGGCCCCTCCAGCCGACCTTCCTCTTCCCTGTGCTGCTCGCTGCGGTCATCTACGCGCGCGGACTGACGAGGTGGCCCGAGCGCTCCCGGTCCCACCCCTGGTGGCGTACAGCGCTCTTCTACGGCGGTCTGGGCACGATGGTGCTGTCGGTGAACACACCGCTCCACGCCATCTCTGAGCACCACTTCTCGGCGCACATGACCCAGCACCTGCTGATCACCCTGATTGGCGTGCCGATGGTGCTACTGGGGGCGCCCACGACCCCGATGCTCCGAGGCCTACCCGGGGTGGTGCGTCACAACGTGATCAGCCTGCTGGCCGCCGACCCGATCATTCGAGGCGTCTTCCACGTCCTGACGCACCCGGTGACCTCGATCGTCCTCTTCAGTGCCGTGCTCATCTGGTGGCACATGGTCGCCGGTTGGTATGACCTCGCCGCCGCGAATGAGGGCTGGCATGAGGTGCAGCACCTGTCCTTCGTGATTACCGCCGGCCTGTTCTGGTGGAACGTGATCGACCCCGCGCCGCTCCATGCACCGATGGGCTACCTGCTGCGCATCGTCTACGTGATCGCCGAGGCGACTGTGCAGGCCGTGCTCGGTGCCTTCATCTCGCTCGCCACGGAGCCCATCTACCACTTCTACGAGCAGGCCTCGCCGATCTTTCCCATCTCGCCGATCGACGACCAGCAGCTTGGCGGGCTGATCATGTGGATTGGCGGCCAGCCGCTCTTTCTCTGCGTGTTGGGTGCCCTCTTCGCTGTCTGGTGGGTGCAGTCCGAGCGCCGCCAGCAGTCGCTTGAGGCTGCTGGCCTCGAGGCCACCGCCGACCGCTACTAGCCCGCCCGCCCCGGCCTCACAACGCACACCTCGAGACATGACGAAGGCTGCCCATTGGGCGGCCTTCGTGGTTTGTGCGAGTGGCTCGAGCTCAGTGCCCGACGAGGCCCTCACCGGCCTGCACGGCGGCAGTACCGAGGTGGCCACCGCCCTGGAGATCGCCCCAGAACAGCGCCAGGAACGCGAACAGAATCAGCGTCGCGAGGACAAAGCTGCCGGCGAAGAACTTCGTCATCAGGCTGTTCTCGAAGCGCAGGTGCATGAAGTACGCGACGACGACCACGAACTTGAAGGCAGAGAGCCCCATCAGCAGCGTGAACATCAGCGCGTTGGGCATGCCGCTGTAGGAGATCCAGAGCTCGATCGCCGTGATCACGGTGAGCCCGATGCCGATGAAGACGTACTGGCGAATGCTCAGTCCGTGCTCTTCCTCGTGTGCAGTCATGTGTGCCATAGCGATGCCTCCGAGTGCTCGATGCTTACGCGGGCAGCAGGTAGAGGAGCGTGAAGATCACGATCCAGACGATGTCAACGAAGTGCCAGTACAGGCCGGCAATCTCCATGTGCTCGCCCACCTCAGGGCCAAGGCCGTTGCGGCGGAACGAGGCCGCCAGCATCGAGGCGAGGTAGAGCACGCCGACACCGACGTGGGTGCCGTGGAAGCCGGTGAGGACGAAGAACGTCGCGCCGAAGAGGTTGGTGCCGAGGTTCAGGCCCTCAGCGCCGAAGGAGCGGAACTCGTAGACCTGGAAGCCGAGGAACATGAGACCGAGGAGGATCGTCGCGAAGGTCGCGAGCTTCATCATCTTGAATCGAGCGTGCTGTGCGCCGTACACGGCCAGCACCATCGTCAGGCTGCTCATCAGCAGCACGAAGGTGCTGGAGGAGGTGACGGGGATGTTGAGGATGCCGTGCTCCTCGTGCCCGTCGATCATCATCGCGTGCGGGAACGGGCCCACACCGCGCTCGATCACCGCGTGCTTGAAGATCAGGTACGTGGCGATCAGGGAGCCGAAGAACAGGCACTCTGAGCCGAGGAAGATCCACATCATCAGCTTGCGGTTCGTCGTCCCCGTCGAAGTGGGGTGCCCTCCGCCGTGTGCTACTGCTGCTGCCATCGGTCCCTCATTCCTCCGCGGA
>QWQU01000027.1 GCA_003670735.1 Chloroflexota bacterium
AGGCGGCAGAGGATCAGCACGTAGACGTTGGGCGCGACCGCGCAGCCGAGCGAGGCAAGACCGAAGACGAACAGCCCGATCACCAGCACGCGGCGTGCGCCGAAGCGCTCGCTCAGCCGTCCGGCGACGGGCATCGCGATGATCTGGCCGAGCTGGAACATCGTGAGCACCCAGCCGGCCCA
Source organism: Chloroflexota bacterium (assembly GCA_003670735.1). Classification (GTDB taxonomy): domain Bacteria; phylum Chloroflexota; class Dehalococcoidia; order UBA2979; family UBA2979; genus RH-chloro-G1. The sequence goes on from QWQU01000027.1 coordinate 183, forward strand.
GCGCAGTGGGGCGTGGAGGTCTGCGGTCAGGTCCTGGAGGGCGACCGAGACCATGCCGAACTGGACGACGAAGACGAGCTGGGCGGCGGCGAGCAGGATGAAGATGACGTGGCGGTCGGAGCGCGCGGCGGGGATGACGTTGCGTCCCTCGCTGGTCACGGCGCCTCCTGCGTCCCCTAGCGATCGCTAGAGGCCGTCACGATACGCCACCATGACGTGCACGAAAACTGCGTGATAACGCTCGCGGCATATCAAGGGGTAACAAGAAGGGGAGGACAGCGACGTCCTCCCCTCGAGTGTGTGCGGTGCGCGAGAACTACTCGACGGTGAAGGCGGTCGCCATGCCCTGGCCGTAGTGGGCCGGGAGGTTGCAGACCAGCACATACTTGCCGGCGGTGAGCGTGGCCTTCAGGGTGCTGACCTTGCCAGCGTCTAGGGCCTCGGTCTTACCGGAGATCGTGACTGCCTTCTCGTCCACGGCGGCGTTCGCCTGCGGCAGCTTGTCCGGGGCGGCGTCGCTCTTGATCACGGCCAGCTCGTGCTGCGTGGCGCCCTTGTTGGCGACGTTGAAGGTGACCTCGCCAGCCTTCGCCTTGGCGGCGCTCGGCGCGACCTTCCACTCGCTGAGCGAGACGGTGATGGCGCCTGCGCCGGACGCGCTGGTGCTCGCAGCACTCGAGTTCGCCGAGGTGTTGGTCTTGTCGCTGGTCCCGCTACCGCCGCTGCTGCACGCAGCCGCGAGGCCCAGCAGGGACACGCCCGCCATCAGACCGACTCGCTTGATTGAGATGAACATTGATCCCCTCCAATAACAGGAGTGCGCCACACGGCGCGCTCCGAATGCGCAGTTCGCGTCTGCTCGACGCATATGGTCTGGATGCATTGTCCAAGCGCCCACGCTCGGGCGCGAGGGGATTGTGCGTTTGTTCACGAGCGTTGCGCAGATTCTCGTGCCCGCGTTCGAGGTGCTGGCGCGAGGAGAGCGCTACGAGGCTTGGTAGATGGCCGTTGCGCCGGTCGGGACGACCTGGGCTGGCGACGCCTGGCAGCCGAAGACCACCGCGACCACGCGATCACCGCTCACCAGCAGGCCAGCCGCGAGGTTCGCCGCGATGGTGGGATGACGCGCGAAGAGCATGAGGGTGTCACCGGGCGTCTGCGGCATGTACGTGCTCGGCACCTTGTAGGCGGCGACGAGGGTCGGTGCGGTCGCGGTGATTGAGTCGAGGGTGCCGCGCACGTTGGCCTTCGTGCGCAGCTCGCTCTCGCAGGAGAGGACGGGCAGCACGTCGGTAGCGCTCGTACCGGTCACGCCGGCCGGGCAGGGTGGCGGGGTGGTCGAGCCAGCCGTCGAAGCGGTCGAGGTCGCGCGGGGCGTGCTCGTCGCAGTGACGGTCGCGGTGCCAGTGCCCGTGGACGGCGCGCTCGAGGTTGCTGTGGCGGTGGCAGCACCGGTGGGGCTGCAAGGCACGCTCGACAGCTTCGTGAGCTTCTCGAGGCTGATGACGTCGTGCGCGACGACGGCGTTGATGATGTTATCCGCGCCGTCGCTGACGCCCTTCCGCGTGCTCGCGGGCAGCGGTGTCGAGGTCGGCGTTGGTGCGACCGTCGGCGTGCCTGCGGGTGTCGAGCTGCCCGATGGTGTGGCGGCCTGGTTCGAACACGCGAGAGTGAGCGAGAGCGCGCAGGCAAGGACGGTGAGACGGAGCGAAAACGGCAACTGAGGTCTCCTCGTTATCGAGGTGGGAAGCGATGGGTGGCGGACGCGCAGACGCTGCACGGACGCTCCGCCGAGTCTATTGAGCCTCGGCCCTAGACTCGAATCAGCAGTTGGCGTGGATCGGAGCACCTGTGCGGCGTACCTCCTCGATGCTCGCGATCTCGGCGCTGTTCGCGCTCGTGCTGGCCTGTGGGCGCAGCGGCGACACCAACGGCACGCCCACGCCGGGCACGACGAGCAGCGGCACCGCCAGCACTGGCGCGAGTGCGACTCCGGGTGCCTCGCCATCCGGCAGCGCCTCGCCCGCCTCGACGACCGAGGGTGCGAGGCCGACCGCGACCGCCGCACCGGGCGCTCCCGCCCCGCAGCCATCGAGTGGTGGCGCAGCGCCGGCGCCCGCACCCGCAACGCAGGCAGGCACACCTCGCACACTGACCTTCGAGCGCGCGCTGGGTGGGCGGATCTTCTCGAAGCCGACCGACCTGGGCTCGTATCCCGGTGCGCGCATGTATGTCGCCGATCAGACTGGGACGATCTCGGTGTTTGGCATAGATGGGACGCCCTCGGGCACGCTGCTCGACATTCGCGGCCAGGTCTCGACCGCCGGTAACGAGGAGGGCTTCCTCGGCGTCGCGTTCCAGCCGGGCGCGCCCTACGTCTTCGTCTACTATTCGGTCGCTGGTGGCGAGCGTCGCACTCGCCTCGCGCGCTTCGAGGTGCAGTCTGACCGTGCCGTCGCCGGCAGCGAGCTCGTGCTGTTCGAGCAGTCTCAGCCGTTCTCGAACCACAAGGGCGGGGCGCTGCGCTTCGGGCCGGACGGCATGCTCTACGTCGGCCTCGGCGATGGCGGATCGGGTGGCGACCCCAGCAACCGCGCGCAGAACCTGAGCGAGCGGCTCGGCAAGATCCTGCGGCTCGACGTGCGGAACTCGAGCTCCGGTGCGCCGTATGCGGTGCCGGGCGATAACCCCTTCGTCAGCACACAGGGCGCACGAGGTGAGATCTGGGCGTACGGCTTCCGCAATCCGTGGCGCTTCAACTTCGACGCCGCGACAGGCGCGCTCTGGACCGGCGATGTCGGCCAGGACAAGGTCGAGGAGATCGACGTGGTGTCGCGAGGCGGCAACTTTGGCTGGCGCCGCTACGAGGGGAACGACTGCTACAAGGACTGCGGCGCGCGCGACGGGCTGACGTTCCCTGTCGCGACCTACACGCACGCCGAGGGCGGCTGCTCGGTCACCGGCGGCACGGTCTATCGAGGCCGCAACGTGCCGGCGCTCGCGGGCTGGTACCTCTACACCGACTACTGCTCCGGCAAGGTCTGGGCCGCGCCGTCACAGGGCGGCAGCGCCGTGCAGCTCCTCGGCAGTGGCGGGGTGAAGTCCGTGACCGCCTTCGGCGTTGACGATGCCGGCGAGGTGTACCTCGCGCAGCAGGGTGGGGCGCTCCTGCGCGTCACTGGCGCCAACTAGCGCCGAGCGCGTGCGCCATTGCGCCGCTAGGATGGCGCCATGCTGAAGTTTCAAATCGTCGGTGCCGCGTTCGCGGTCTACGTCGTGCTCGTGACCGTGATGATGCGGCGCGCGCTGGTCACCTCGGACCCTACGGCTCGCAACGCCGCCGCGAAGCAGCTGCTGCTCGTGGTGACGCTGGGCGTGCCGATCGCACTCGTCGCGATCTTCTATCTGATGTAGTCGTGTTCCCGGTTTCGTGAGACTTGGTTTGACTCCCCCTGCTGCCCTTTCCATACTCGACCGATGACGCAGACACGACTGCTCACCCTCGCCCTTATCCAGGCGGCGCGGCGCAACTAGCGCGGCGTCGCCGGAATCCTCACGACCATCGCTTTGCCCGTTGCGCGCGCCTCGTTGCGGCGTGCGGGCGCATCCCACTGAACTGCGAACACAAAGGCACGAGCATGACCACGACCGAACGGGCCGAGCGCGCGGAGATCGAGCGCTATGAGCCGCGACCGATCGAGCTGAAGTGGCAGAAGCACTGGGAGGAGACCGGCCTCTACCGCGTGCAGGACCACGCCCCGGGGCGCGAGAACTGGTACGCGCTGACGATGTTCCCGTACACCTCCGGCGACCTGCACATCGGCCACTGGTTTGCGATGGCGCCGTCCGACGCGCTAGCTCGATGGCGACGGATGACCGGGCACAACGTGCGCTTCCCGATGGGCTTCGATGCCTTCGGTCTACCGGCGGAGAACGCCGCGATCAAGGGCGGGCTGCACCCCAAGGACTGGACCGACGCGAACATCGAGCGCATGCGCGGCCAGCTCAAGACGATGGGCGCGATGTTCGACTGGGACCGCGAGGTCAACGCCTCGTCGCCGGACTATTACCGCTGGACGCAGTGGTGGTTCCAGTTGCTCTTCAAGATGGGGCTGGTCTACCGCAAGGGCGCCTCGGTGAACTGGTGCCCGACGGACCAGACCGTGCTCGCGAACGAGCAGGTCGTCGACGGGCTCTGCGAGCGCTGCGACTCGGTGGTGGTGCAGCGCTACATGGAGCAGTGGTTCGTGCGCACGACCGCGTACGCCGAAGAGCTGCTGCACAACGAGGACCTCGACTGGCCCGAGCACGTGAAGCTGATGCAGCGCAACTGGATCGGCCGCTCCGAGGGCGCCGAGGTCTCGTTCGCGCTCGAAGCGCCGGCGACTGCTGCTGGGGCCACCGAGGCAACCTCGGAGGTGCGAGTGTTCACGACGCGACCCGACACGCTGTATGGCGTGACGTTCATGGTGCTCGCGCCGGAGCATCCGCTCGTCGCCGCGTTGACCTCGGACGAGCAGCGCGCAGCGGTCGAGGCGTACGTTGACGCGGCCTCGAAGGCTACCGAAATCGAGCGCCAGTCCACGGAGCGCGAGAAGACCGGTGTGTTCACCGGCGCGTACTGCATCAATCGCCTGACCGGTCGGCGCGTGCCGATCTGGACGGCCGACTACGTGCTCGCGACATACGGCACGGGCGCCGTGATGGCTGTGCCCGCGCACGATGCGCGCGACTTCGAGTTCGCCTCGAAGTACGGACTCGACATCGAGGTCGTGATCGCGCCGGCGGACTACGACGGCGCGCCGCTGACCGAGGCGTACACCGAGCCCGGCACGCTGGTGCACTCGGCGCAGTTCGACGGCATGCCGAGCGCCGACGCGAAGCGCGAGATCCCCAAGTACCTCGAGACGCAGGGCTGGGGCGCGTCGAGCATCGTGTACCGATTGCGCGACTGGCTCGTCTCGCGGCAGCGCTACTGGGGCGCGCCGATCCCGATGATCTACTGCGACACCGATGGCATCGTGCCGGTGCCGCAAGACCAGCTGCCTGTGCGGCTGCCGTACGACGTTGAGTTCAAGCCGACCGGCGAGTCGCCACTCGCGCTGTCCGCAGAGTTCGTCAAGGTCGATTGCCCGGTGTGCGGGAATCCCGCGCGCCGCGAGACCGACACGATGGACACGTTCATGTGCTCCAGCTGGTACTACCTGCGCTACCCCGACGCGCACAACACGAGTTTGCCGCTGTCGCCGGACGCTGCGCAGGCGTGGCTGCCCGTTGACCAGTACACGGGCGGTGCCGAGCACGCGACGATGCACCTGCTGTACACGCGCTTCTTCTACAAGGTCGCGCGCGACGCCGGGCTGGTGCCCGGCGACGAGCCGTTCGACCGCTACTTCGCGCAGGGCGTGATCCTCGGTCCCGACGGCCGCCGCATGTCGAAGTCTCGAGGCAACGTCGTCGCGCCCGACGGCCAGGTGGAGCGCTGGGGTGCGGACACGTTCCGCGCGTACCTGATGTTCCTCGGGCCATGGGAGCAGGGCGGTCCGTACGACGTCGATGGCATCGTCGGCGTGTCGCGCTGGCTGAACCGCGTGTGGTCGGTCGTGAGCGAGCCGCCGACGTTCGTCGATGCACCCGACTCGGCGGATGCTCGAGAGCTGCGAGGCATCGCGCACCGCACGGTTGAGAAGGCGACGGAGGACCTCGGACGCTATCGGTTGAACACCGTGGTGTCAGGCCTGATGGAGATGACGAACGCGCTGCAGCGTGCGCGTGACGCGGGCAATGTCGATCGCGCCGCCTGGACCGAGGCGCTCGAGCTGCTGACGCTGACGATGGCGCCGATCTGTCCGCACATGTCCGAAGAGCTCTGGGAGCGGATCGGCCACTCGTACTCGGTGCACGAGCAGGCGTGGCCGGTCGCCGATCCCGCGCTCGTGCGTCGCGACACAGTCGAGATTCCCGTGCAAGTCGATGGCCGCGTCCGCGAGCGTCTCGAGGTCGCCTCGGAAGCCAGTCAGGACGAGGTGTTGGCTGCGGCGCAGGAGATGCCTCGCATCGCCGAGCTCATGGAAGGCCGCACCGTCGCCCGAGTCGTCTACGTTCCGGGCCGCATGATCAACATCGTGCTGCGGTAGCGATACAGCGCCCCACGATGGAATGAAACGAGGAGGCCAACCGGCCTCCTCGTTTGTGTCTGGACGTCGGGCCGCTGGAGGGCGGGCGCTAAGCAGCGTCCCGTTATTGGATGCGCGGCCGTCGCACATTCGGCGGTGTGCGATTCGTCGAGAGCACGATGAATTCGCTCGAATAGTTCTGCGTATAAGTTCCAGACGGTGGAAGTGCCACGCGAGTAGCCTGCTGCAGATCCGCCAAACCCTGCGCGAGATCTACGGGTGGATTTCCATTGAGGATCAGCTGCTTTACTTCGTCCGGAAGCAGCTCAACGGACGAATGCTCGGCGAACACGAGTAACGTTTGCTCGATCTCCTCGAAGATCTCGAGTTTGTAGGCTTTCCGGTCAGGTCTTCCTGAAATTCGATGAATCGTTAGGTGTGCGACTTCGCGGTTCGCTCTTCGCCTGAACTTTTCAAGCAGATCCGGTGCATTCTCGGGAACGAGGGCGTTCCACGAGCTGGTCCCTGAAAAGAAGTCATTGGCGATGACATCGGTCGATTGAACTCGTGCCGGGTACAGAAAGTTCACCAGATTACGAGCGTGCGTAACCAACGACTCGAGCACTGGTGTTTGCAAAGCCCAAGTAGAGCGACTGGTCGGCTCCGGCATTTGCGCAAGGAGTTGGTTAGCCGTCCTCATCGAGTCGATCTCGTAGTTGAGATGCTCGGACGCGTATTCGCGGAGTTGGACGGGGGTGAGCGGAGAACGATTGTCTCTAGTCACGCTGACCGTCTCGTCGCTCGTGACTAGGACTGACTACCGCTCAGGCTCGCGGGGGGTGTCGTCGAAGTCGGGCATCTCGAAGTCGTCGATGATCACGGGGGCTTCGTCGTCGTCGCGCGGGGGGACCTGCCGCATGTCGCGGATGTCCGGGCGCGAGGGGAGCTCGTTGCTGGTCGAGGTGTCGCGGCGCAGCAGGTTCTGCAGGCCACCCTCGGTGCTCGGCTGCGGGTCGTCGCGGCGGAGCGGGATCGGCGTGACGGACTCACGAGGCGACTCGTAGATGCGAGCGGGCTCGCGCGACTCGCTGCGGTCGTTGTCTCGGTCGAGCATTGTTGGCTCGTCGCGGCGCGCCGGGACGGGCTCCGGTGCGATCTGCGGCTTGAGTTGGGCGATGCCGGACTGCACAGAGCGGACGAAGGCCAGCAACTGGCGGTCGAGGCGCTCCAGCAGCTCGCGCGCGTACGTGTCGGCGGCGTCCATCTGCTGCCCGGCGAGCTTGCGGGACTCCTCGATGCGGTGCTCGATGTCGGCGTTCGCCTGCGCGATGCGCTCTTCGAGGCGTGACTCGGCCTGCTCGGCGACTTCCTCGGCGCGCTTGCGGGCGGCGAGGGTCAGCTCGTGCTGCTCGACCATGCGCGCGGCGCGGTCTTCGGCGCGCGCGATGACCAGGCGTGCTTCTTCTTCGGCTTCCAGGCGGCGCTGCTCACGCTGCGCGACCATCTCGCGCGCCTCGCGCACCTCTTGCGGGATGGCGATGCGCATCTGGTCGACGATGTCGAGCAGGCGACGGCGATCGACGATCGCTCGGCTGCCGATCGGCATCTTCTGCGCGGAGCCGACGAGCTCCTCCAGACGGTCGACCAGTGCGAGCAGATCCATGCGTACCCCTAGCTAGCGGTTCTTGAACTTCTCGTTCAGGGCGGCTGCGACGGCCGAGGGGACCAGGTCGTCGATCGGGTGGCCGAGGCTTGCCACCTCGCGAATACGGGTACCGGAGATGAAGAGGTGCTCCACCGCGGTCATGAGATACACAGACTCGATGTCCGGAGCCATCTTCTTGTTCATCAGGGCCATGTCGAACTCGTAGGAGAAGTCCGTGTTGCCTCGCAGGCCGCGCACCAGGACGTGCGCGCCGTGCTCGTGCGCCACGTTCACGGTCAGACCGGTGTAGGAGATGCAGCGGACGTTCGGGAGCTCCGCCTCGGCGATCGCCTCTTCGAAGAGCGCCTTGCGCTCGTCGGTAGTGAAGAGGGTGGACTTGGAGTCCGCGATGCCGACGATCACGCCGTCGAAGATCTGTGACGCCCGGCGGACGATGTCCATGTGGCCGTTGGTCACGGGGTCAAAGCGCCCCGGGTACATCGCGATCGTCACGTTGTCTCCCCTCGTGCCCTCACGGGCGGCGGTAGATCGCAACGGCACCATCGCCCTGTCGGCGGTCGCGCCATTGCTCGAGGTCCGCGAGGCGCTCAGGGGGTGGGACCCTGGCCGAGTGCTCCACGACAACCATTGCATGCGCGGCGAGCGCGCCACTCACAGTGGCAGCAATCGCATCCCACGCAGTGCCCTCATCATACGGCGGATCAGCCACTACGAGCGTGTAGCTCGAATCTGCGGGGGGGCGCCAGCGACCGACCTTAGCCGTGATCACCGTGCCATCCTCGGCCAGGCGGGTACGTTCGAGGTTCTCCTGGATGAGCTGGGTGACGCGCGAGTCGGACTCGACGAAGGTGGCGTGGTCGCCCCCGCGCGAGAGCGCCTCGATGCCGAGCGCGCCCGTGCCGGCGTAGAGGTCGAGCACCGCCGTGAAGTCGGCGTCTGCCGCCTCCAGCATGGAGAACAGCGCCTCGCGGAGCCGCGCCGAGGTCGCTCGGGTGCCACGGCCTGACGGCTGGCGGAGCTCGATGCCGCGGGCGGAGCCGGCGATCACACGGAGCACGCTAGCGGACCGGTGTCGCCGTAGCGGTCACTTTGGGCGTGGCGGTTGAGCTCGGTGTCGCCGTGGTCTTTGGCGGTGCGGTCGCACTCGTCGTGACTGTGGCGGTCGAGGTCGCGACGGGCGTCGGTGTCGGCGTCTTGCCACCGTCGGCGGTCACGGGGAGCGTGAGCTGCTGCCCAACGAAGGTCACGCCATCCGAGATCACGAGTGTGATCTGGTAGGTGCCGACGCGCGAGGGTGCTCGCCAGACCGCGCTGCCAGAGCTCGAGCCCGGCTCGATCTGGCCATCGGAGGCTCGCCACGACGGCTGGAGGTACGGCCCATACGGCGTCTCGAGTGTCAGTGCGCCGTCGTTGGTGTAGCTGAGGACGGTGTTCCACGCGTCGGGCAGCGTGTCGTCGCGCGACGCCCCCTCCACGACGACACCGCCGAGGTTGTAGCGGCGCGCGAGGTCGAGGCGGAACGCGATCGAGAAGCGGTTCTCGATCCACACCGTCTGGGAGCCGGCGCGGCCGGCATAGGCGAACATCACCGACCTCGAACGCTCGTCCCAGCGCAGGCCGCTGTTGCCGGCGTCCTGGTCGATGTTGCTGCCGCTCAGCGTGACGGCGTCGTTGGGGGCGATGCCTTGCTCGACGCGCGCACGGAGCGCGCTCGCGGTGGTCAGTGCGTCGCGCAGCGAGATCGCGCGGATCACGTCACCGGCGCGCTCGCGGGAGCGGCGGTCGATCACCAGCGAAACCTTCGAGAGGTCCACGCCGTTCTCGCGCCGACTGCGCAGCCCGGTCTCGAGCTGGTCGTAGTAGGCGGCGGGGTCGGCAGGGGCGCGCAGCCAGACGGCGTTGGCAGCCTTCTGCAGCGCGACCCAGTCGTACGCGTCCTGAGCCTGGCCCTGCGGCGTCGGTACGGAGATCACGAGCCCGCGATTGTCCTTCTTGAGGCGATCCGCGAGCTGCTCGACGAACGTCGTGAAGTTCGAGCGCCGCGTGGCGTCGAGACCGAGGTAGTCGATGTGCACGCCCGCCGCCTGCGTCATCGCGGCCGCGGCGGTGATCGCGTCGATGTGGCGGCGTGTCGCGCTCGAGTCATTGAGGATGCGGTTGATCGCGGCGGCGCCGGTCGTCGTGCTGGCCGTCAGGCCGAGATAGCGGTTTGTGAGTGTGCCGGCGAGGCGGTCTGAGAGCTGGAGGCCTTCATCGCCGGTGCTCGGCTCACCCGCGAGCACGCTCACGATTCCCGCGTCCTGCGCAGACGGGTCGAGCGTGTCACCCGGCGCGACGATCACACCGAGCTGGTGCGCGACGGACGCGCGGCGCAGCACGGCGATGTTCGTGGGCACGGAGACCAGATCACCCTGCGCGGACTTGCCGCTGTCGATCGGTGTGACCGACGCGAGTCGCGTCCATGAGTCGTTGCCGTAGGTGTAGAACGCCATCGCCCGCGTGTCCTCGCTCGCCTTGTTCAGGCGGACGGACATCGTGATCGGGCCGGTGACGTCTTTCTTGCTGCCGGTGATGTCGTAGAGCACGGAGGCGGCCTCGAGCCCGGCGGGCAGAGCAGGCATGGAGGAGCGCGCGCGCGTTGAGAAGCCCTCGCCCGCGTTCGCCGCGCCGTCGCCGCTGATGCGCTTGAGGATGCTCACTGGCGGCAGCAGCAGAATGCCGGCCACGACGGCGAGCGCGGTGATGATGCCGAGGACACGCAGCTCACGCGGGCCGGGACGGAACGAGGGCGGCGGGCCGGAGCGGCCACCATCGTCGCCGCCACCTCGACGCTCGCGGTCACGCACGCGCACGACCGGCGGCTCGAACTCGAGCTCCTCGAAGTCGTCGTCGCCGGCGTACTCGTCGAGTGCGTCCAGCTCCTCGCGGTCAAGGTCGTCGGTGCGCAGCGGGATCGGGCGCTCAGGGCGCGTGTCGCCGCCCGGTTCACCGGTAGGCAGGTCGCCGGAGCCCGGTTCGCGCGTCATCAGTCCTCCGGCGTGACCTGGATCGTGAGCCGCTGGGTGCCCCGCAGCACGGCGAGGTCTACTCGAACGCCCTTCGGGAGGCGCTTCAGGAGGTTCACCATAGGCACCTCGTACGTTACGGGCTGCCCGTTCACGCCGAGGATGATGTCGCCCGGCACGATGCCGGCTTTCACCGCGGGACTGTTCGGTGCGGGCGCGATCACGAGCGCACCCTGCGCCACCGGCAACTTCCGCTGGGCGGCGACCTGCGGATCAATCTCGAGCACCTGTTGCTGCGGAAACTCGAGGCCGATGCGCGCGCGTGGGTATTTCCCGCTCGCAATCACCGCCGCCACGATCGGTCGCAGCGAGTCCGATGACTGCGCGAAGCCGACATCTCGCACTTCGCTGTCATCGGGGCCAGTGCGAATCACCGAGGTGTTCACGCCGATCAGCTCCCCCGCGAGGTTCACGAGTGGGCCACCAGAGTCACCGCTGTTGATTGCGGCGTCGGTCTGCACGAGGTCCTCGAGTGTCACGCCGGGACGGGCCATCGTGCGGTTGGTCTGCGAGACCACACCCAGCGCAACGGTGTTACCGGTGCCGAACTGGCCGGTGCCGCCCGACAGCGAGAGCACGAAGTCGCCCGGCTTGAGCGCGGCGGATGAGCCAAACGCGATCTGGCGCAGCCCCTGTGGCGCGACCTGGAGCACCGCGATATCGGTGAACGGGGCGTCGTCGGTGAGCAGCTTCGCCGGCCGCGACTCGCCGTTGGAGGTGTAGATCGTGATCTGGCTCGCCCCACGCACGACGTGGGAGGCGGTGAGGATGTGCCCGGCCTGGCTGACCACCACGCCGGAGCCAAACGCTTGTGAGTTCGGCAGCTCGGCAATCACGAGCACGGTGTTCGGGAGCACCCGATCCGCCGCGGCACGTACCTGGGCCTGGAAGTCTGGTGTGGGCGTCGAGGTCGCCTCGGGCGCCCGTCCCAGGCGCGCGCCCAGCGTCCCACCACCCAGGCCGGCGGCGAAGCCGGCCACGAGCGCGATGACCACGGTGATCAGGGTGGCGCGGGCGATCAGCGGGGCCTCCGAGGCATGCGCCGGGGGAGCGACGTCCCCGAAGTGTAGGGCGGCGTGGCGAGTCTCGCCCAGTTACGCGGCGGGCTGCAGTCGGACAGGCGCGATGCCGAGGATCAGGGTGGCTTTGTGACAGGTTTGTGAGGGCTTTGGGGCGTCCTCGAACGCTCCGGGGTTTGAAAGGCGTCAGAGGCTTCGTTACTATTGCTGCATTCCCCGCAGCGCATTCGGACGGACTGGCTGACGCGAGTCCGTTTTCTGTTTTGCGCATCAGCATAAGCAGTTTCCACGGCGGGAGCCGCCGGGGCGACTGGACGTAGGGGTCGTTGGGAACGAGGGATTCCGATGGTGGAACAACCGGTCCTGTTGACGCAGGTAGGCCTCAAGCGCCTGGAGGCGGAGCTCAATGAGCTGCGCACCACCAAGCGCGCCGAAGTCGCCCTCACGATTCGTGAGGCGCAAGAGCTCGGCATGGCCCAGGTAGACGGCCAGTACGAGGAGGCCAAGAACCAGCAGGCCTTCCTCGAGGGCCGCATCCTTGAGATCGAGAACATGCTCGAGCGGGCGCAGATCATCGACGAGGAGGCCGCCCACGGCGCCTCGGAGATTCGCATCGGCTCGACGGTGACCGTGAAGGGCGCCGACAAGAAGTCGCACGAGTACCAGGTCGTCGGCCCGGCTGAGGCCGCGCCTGGCGAGGGCCGCATCAGCCATGAGTCGCCGGTCGGTCGGGCGTTGCTCGGCAAGAAGCGCGGTGACAAAGTGCAGGTGACGACGCCCAAGGGTGTCGTGGAGATGTCCGTCGTCTCCATCTCGTAGATACCGACTCGCCGAAGCAGTTCGAACGGGCGGGGACACACCCCGCCCGTTTCGTTGGAGCAGCCATGCCGACCGAGGAAGAGCTGATTTTTCAGCGCCGGAAGAAGCGTGACCTACTTCGACATTCGAAGTATGAGGCGTATCCGCCGCGCGTGTGGCGAGGCCGGATTAATTGTTCGGTTGCAGTCGCACGTTTCGAGAGTGCTGAGCGCCGTAGTTCCCTTATCGACGAGGGAATGATGTCGCAACATGTGACGCTAGCGGGCCGTGTTCTCGCCATTCGGAACATGGGGTCGCGGGCGTTCGTCGATGTGCGTGATGGCACGGCGAAGGTTCAATTGAACCTTGGGCGAGAGGCCGTGTTTAGCGACACGAAGCGGCCATCACAGAAGGCAAAATGGCAGTCCGAGGTTGGCATCGGTCTGAACGTTTTGGATGTCGGGGACTTCGTGCAGGCCTATGGTCGGCTTTTCAGGACGCGGCTCGGCGAAGTGACGTTGCAAGTTGAGAGCTGGGGGCTGCTCACCAAGACACTTCGGCCGCTACCGGATAAATGGCATGGAATTTCTGATGTCGAGACGCGCTACCGGCAGCGATACCTAGACCTAATCGCGAATGAACGATCCCGCGAAATAGCTTTACTTCGTACGAAGGTTTTGGCGGCAGTCCGTCTCTTCTATATCAAGCGTGACTTTATTGAAGTTGAAACTCCGGTCTTGCAGGACGAAGCGGGTGGTGCAGCCGCCCGTCCATTCATCACCCATCACAACGCACTTGATCGCGATTTTTTTCTCCGGATATCACTCGAGTTACATCTGAAGCGATTGCTGGTCGGTGGGTTTGACAAAGTCTTCGAAATTGGGCGCGTCTTCCGAAACGAAGGAATCGATCGCCGTCACAATCCTGAATTCAGTCTATTGGAGTCGTACGAGGCCTACACCGACTATCTGCACGTCGCGAAGATGGTCGAAGATCTATATCGATTCGTCGCGATGCAAGTGCGAGGCACGCTTCAGATTCCGTTTGGTGAGGAGATCATCGATCTCGGCGTGCCTTGGGCACGGATCACCTACCGGGATGCACTTCGGAAGTACGCGGGGTTCACGTACTCAGAGTCAACAACGGTAGACGACTTGCGTGGTATCGCAGCTGGTCATCGCATTGCCACTGAAGCGAGCGATTCAAAAGACACGATTCTTGACAAGTTGATGTCCGAACTTGTCGAGCCACAGCTTATTCAGCCCACATTCTTGCTGGACTATCCGTCCGAATTGTCACCACTTGCAAAGAAGAAGCCCGGCTTTCCCGATACCGCTGAACGCTTCGAACTCTTCGTTCTGGGCTATGAGATGGCTAATGCCTATTCCGAGCAGAATGATCCAGACACACAACGTCTAAGCATGCTCGATCAAGCGTTCAAGGCTGCCGAGGGCGACGAAGAAGTCGAGATCGCGGATGAGGACTTCCTCACCGCGCTCGAGTACGGCATGCCGCCCGCGGGCGGCCTCGGCTTCGGCATCGAGCGCATGGTGATGCTGATGGCGGGCGAGCCTTCGATCCGCGAGGTCATCCTGTTCCCCGCAATGCGCGACAACCAGCGGTGAGCCGACCGCTCCGCGACGTCCGTGAGGACGTGCACATCCACGCTTCCTACGCCGAGGTGCGCGCGCTGGTCATGGCGCCGCAGCAGTGGCATCCCGCGTCGTTCGATGACGTGATGGGTGGCGACGAGGACATCGCGTTCCGCCTGCTGCTGCCCATGCGCTCCGAGGTCGCGATGCTGCATCGCAATCAGAGCGCCGACGTCACCATGCTCGAATACAGCGGTGACGAGGCGAGCAGCGTGCGCGCGCTGAACTGGGCGATCAACGCCGAAGCGCCGCACGAGGTGCACCTCCTCGCAGAGCTCATTTACGAGCCGGCCGGTGGGCCGTTCGGCTGGGCGCTCGAAGAGGTGATGCATCGACCGGCTCGCCGCCAGGCGCTGCGCGATGCGCTCTGGCGCCTGAAGCTGCTTGCCGAGGGACGCGACTAGCGTGCCCCGCATCGAGGCCGTCATCTTCGACATGGATGGCGTCCTCGTGGATTCCGAGCCGGTGCACCGCGCCGCCTCGCGCCAGCTCGTCGCCCCGCACGAAATGACCGACGAACAGTACGAGCAGTTCATCGGTGCGAGCGGCACCGCGTTCATGACGTGGGTGCAGAGCCACTATGACCTCGACGCGACGATCGAGGAGCTGAACGTGCGCTACTCCGCGCACATCCTCGAGGAGCTCAGGGCACATCCGCTGCAGCCGCTCGACGGTGTCGTGGATCTGATTGCGGCACTCAGCCAGAAGGGGGTGCTGCTCGGGGTCGCCTCGCAGTCGCAGCCTGAGTGGGTCCGCGCCACGCTGGAGGGTGCGAAGCTGCATTGGGCGTTCCAGGCGATCGTCGCCGGCGATGCGGTCTCGTTCGGCAAGCCGTACCCCGACATCTACCTCCACACTGCGACGCAGCTCGGCGTACCCGCCGGCGCATGCCTTGCGATCGAGGACTCGGTGCCGGGCGTCGCCGCAGCGGCTGCCGCCGGCATGGTCGTCGTGCAATCGCGGCAGGGGAGCCTGCCCGCGCTGCCGCAGCCCGAGGCCCATCACGTCGTGGACTCGCTGCGCGCGTTCGACCTCGAATGGCTCGGTGGTGGGCCCAGCACCACTCGTTAGGCCTGCTCGACCACCCCGGAACCCGCTGCTACGCTCCGCCAATGGAGCGTCATTTCACGGTCAGTGGCTTCGTCTCGCAGTCCGGCAAGACCGCGCTGCACTTCCACTGCATCGTGAACCTCTGGCTGCCGCCCGGCGGTCACGTTGAGGCTGACGAGGACCCGATCCAGGCGGTGCTGCGCGAAGTGCTCGAAGAGACCGAGATTGAGGTCGAGGTCGTGAGCACCGGCCGCGCGTACGAGTGGGTCGAGCCGGGCCGCCTCGCTCCGCCCGCGACGATCGGCGTCTACAACATCCCCGGCGACTCGCATCAGCGGGAGCCGCACCAGCACATCGACTTCGTCTACTTCACGCGTCCTGTCGCCGGCGCAAACCTCGAGCTGCCCGATGCCGCCGAGGGCTGGCGCTGGGTGAGCGAGGATGAGCTGCGCGCAGGCGCGCCGATCGCGCTGCCCGATGGCTCTGGCGAAGCAGCCGTCCCCGAGGACGTGCGTACGTTGGCACTCGATGCGATTGGGGCGGTACGCGCCCTCGAAGTGGGAGCGTAGCCATGCTGTCGATGCAGACGATCCGCGAACGGACCGCCGAGGTGCGACAGGCCTGCGCCGACCGCCAGATGGACGTGCCGATCGACACGATCCTCGAGCGCGACACCACCTACCGCATGCTGTTGTCCGAGGTTGAGACGCAGCGCGCCGCGCGCAACGCCGCAAGCAAGGCGATCGGCGGCGCGAAAGACGCCGACGAGCGCCAGCGCATGATCGAGGAGCAGCGTGCCGTTGGCTCGCGCCTCGATGACCTCGAAGGCCAGCTGCGTGAGGCGGACTCCGCACTGCGCGAGCTGCTGTTGCAGGTGCCGAACCTCTATCACGAGGACGTCCCACTCGGCGGCGAGTCCGACTCCGTGGTCGTGCTCGAAGGCGATGGCGCGACCGGCCAGGAGCAGCGCCTCGCAGTACCTCGACGCGTTGGTGACGAGGTCGCCCCGACCGTCGAGGGCACACACCAGCCGCACTGGGAGCTCGGCGAGCAGCTCGGCCTGATCGACTTCGAGCGCGGCACGAAGATCTCCGGCTCGCGTTTCTACATCCTGCGTGGCGAAGCGGCGCACCTGCAGCGCGCGCTCATCTCGTGGATGCTCGATGTGCACCGCGAGCAGGGCTACGAAGAGGTCTACGTCCCCTTCGTCGTGAAGGAAGAGATGCTTTACGGCACCGGCCAGCTGCCGAAGTTTGCTGACACGATGTACCACGACGCCGAGGAAGACCTCTGGATGGTGCCGACCGCCGAG
>QWQU01000028.1 GCA_003670735.1 Chloroflexota bacterium
CGGCGGGCCTGACGACTCGCGCCGTGGCGGCGTTCAAGGACGCGCGGGTGCGCAAAGCCGCCTCGCTCGCACTCGATCGTGCCGCGATCTTGCAGGTCGATGACTCGACGCTGGCGGGGCCGGTCGGGCCGGCGCATGTGAATGACGCGCTGTCGCGCGACGAGCTTGCGAAGCACCCGCTCTACAAGCACGACCCGCAGCAGGCGAAGCAGCTGCTGGCGGCGGCGGGTGTGCCTGACCTCAGCTTCGCGCTGGAAGGTGCGAATCGCATGCAGACGCGCGCCGTCATCACGCTCGTCGAGAAGCAGCTGCGCGAGGTTGGCTTCCAGCCGCGCACGCGCCTGCTGCCGAACGCGGACTGGGAGCGTCTCTTCCTCGCGGGTGACTTCGAGGCGGGCGTGGCCGAGTTCGATGACATGCGCACGCCGGACGTCGGGCTGCGGCTCGCGATGTCGGGTGGTCTGACCGGGACGTTCTCGCTGTGGGGCTTCTCGAGTCCCGCGTTCGACGCCGCCGCGCGCAAGGTGTTCGCCGAGGTGGACCCGCGCCGGCGTGGTGAGCGGTCGCGCGCCGCGCAACGCGTGCTCCTCGATGAGGTGCCGCCGCTGCTCCCGCTCGGCTCGCCACCGGACCAGGCGACGATCGGCAACTCGTTCCAAGGCTTCGAGTTCGATGCGTTCGAGTTCAACTCGACGTGGAATGCTGCGGCGTGGCGACTGGGGACGGCAAAGTAGCCGCACGGGTTTTGCTTGGTGCCTCGCGTATGCTCGCTGATACGACCGTCAGGTCTTCTCTGTAGCGGTAGGGTTTCAACTCAGACAGCGGCCTATGCGGGGCTGCTACGCTGGTTCGGCATTTCGTGCTCCCAGATCGGTGAGGTATGAGGCGCGTCCGCAGTTTGCCGGCGAATTGGGGTCGTCACCCCGGTTGGCTCATTGGCTTTGTCGCCTATCCGCTGATCGCCATCGTCACTGTTGGCGCGCTTGCCATTGCCTTCCAGGGCTTCGCGCGTGCTCGTGAATCTGCTGACCAGGAACTTGAGACACAGGCGATTGCCGCGGCACGCGATGCCGATCGCTTTGTGTCGGGCCGCCTCGACGCACTCGGTGCGATCTCGCAATCACTCGCGCTGCAGTTCGGGCGTGTGCAGGACATACAGACCTACCTCGATCGCATCGCGACGACGACGACGCTCGATCAGACGTCGTGGATCGATCGCCAGGGCTTCCTGCGTGCGCGCTCGGGTGGTGGTGTGCCGGATGGTGCGCCGCTGAGCTTTAGCGACCGTGACTTCGTACAGAACGTGCTGGCGAGCCAGCGCCCCGCGATCGGCAACGCGGTGATCGGCCGAGTGCAGCCGACGCTGACGGTGCCGATGGGCTATCCGACCTTCACTCGCGACGGTGTGCTCTCCGGCGTGCTCGGGACTGGGTTCCGCCTCGATGGATCCGATGCGGGGCAGATCCAGTTCGGCGGGGTCAGCGGATTGCGCGTGCTCGATCGCAGTAATCACCTGATCATTGGCGACGGCCCAATCACGACGCTGCTCGATGCGGCGCAGTGGCGCACCGACGCGGGGATCGAACGCTCGACTGGTGTGACGCACGGCGCTGGCGTGCGCGGTGAAACCAACCATGTCGTGGGCTATGCGACCTCGGCGCAGACGGGCTGGCTCGTGCTTGTCGATCGGTCGGCCGACGTGGTCTACGGCAAGGCGAACTCGGTGCTGCGCCTCGAGATCATCGGTATCACGATGTTCTCGGTCTTCGCCGCCGCTGGTGTCGCGTGGGGCATGTTCTGGCTCGAACGTGACGCGGCGCGCGTGAACGCTGCGGAGCTGGCGGCCGAGAACTCGCGACGACTGCGTAACGAGCTGATTGCGGCGCTCGGTCACGACCTCGGCAACCCACTCACGATCATTCGAGGTCACGCGGGACTGCTGCGCCGCAAGCTCGGCACGGAGAACTCGTCGCCGATGGAGATCGAGCAGTCGGCACGCCGGATGCAGCGCATGATCCAGGGCCTGATGGACCTGAGCACGGGCGACGCGGCGGTCGAGCTCTCACGCGACGAGGTGGACCTCGTGCCACTCGCGCAGATGCTGCTCGACGAGCGGCGCCTGCTCGAACGTGCGCGCGAGTTCGAACTCGAGTGCGACGCGGAGCATCTGATCGGGCAATGGGACCGGATGCGCGTGGAGCGCGTGATCGACAACCTGCTCTCGAACGCCGTGAAGTACAGCCCACCGGAGTCGCTGGTCTCGATGCGTCTCAGCCACGAGCGGCGTGCGCAGGGCGAGGTGGCGATCGTCGAGGTGCTCGACCGCGGCATCGGCATTCCCGAGGGCGAGCGGAACCGCGTCTTTGATGCGTTCTTCCGAGGCTCGAACACCGGCACGCAGACAGGCAGCGGACTCGGCCTCGCGAGTGTGCGGCGGGTGGTCGAGCAGCACGGGGGCAGTATCGAGATCTCCGGCCGCGAGGGCGGCGGCACTGCGGTGCGGATACAGCTGCCTCTGGAAGCGCGCCCCGCCGTTGAGCGGGAGCCGCAACAAATCGTCGCCACCGGCACCTAGCCGCTCGCCTAGAGCGGGTTGCGGCCCACGATCAGCTGGGCTGCACCGGTTCGCTCCCGCACACGCACGTCGAATCCGAGATCGCGTAGAGCGTTGGCGAACGACACGAGTGCGGGTGAGTCGTCCTCGGTCATTGGCAGCCTGAGCACGATGCCCTCGGTCAGCCCAGTGCGCATGTACGAGCCAGTGATGACGCGCCAACCGCACTCGGTGAGCACGGCCGTGATCGCATCGGCGAGCATGTTGCCGTCCGGATCCGTGCTCAGGATCTCGAGGCTGGCCGCGTCCGGCTCGATGGCGGCGCGCAGGGCGTCGGCCTCGGCGGCCGTGAGCAACCTCGAGGCGCGCGCGTGGTAGTCCGTCGTTGCGTTACCGCGCCGCGCGGTACGAGGCGTCGAGCAGCTCGACGACGTGCTGCACGCGCACGCGCATGCCGGAGCGGCGGAAGCCGTTCTCAAGCTGCATCGAGCAGCCAGGGTTGCTGGTCGCAATGATGCTCGCGCCGGTGTGTGCGACATCCTCGAGCTTTGCGGCGAGCACCTGGCGCGACATGTCGGCCTGCACCATCGAGTAGAGCCCAGCGGCGCCGCAGCAGCGGTCGGGCGTGTCGAGCTCGTGCATGCGCAGGCCGGGAATGGCGTTCAGGATCTGGCGCGGCGCCGAGCGAATCTTCTGCGCGTGCGCCAGGTGGCATGCGTCCTGGATCGTGACGTCCTCGGACACCGGTCCGAGCGGGACGTCTGCGAACGGCTGGGCGGCGACGAACTCGGTGATGTCCTGCACGCGCTCGGCAAAGTGCTCGGCGCGCTTGGCGAAGGCGGGGTCGTGGCGCAGCAGGCGTCCGTACTCCTTCATCGCCGCGCCACAGCCGGCGGCGTTCACCAGCACGTAGTCGACCTGGGCATGCTCGAAGGCTTCGATGTTGATGCGGGCGAGGTCGCGGGCGGCCTCGGCGTCACCGGCGTGCGAGTGCAAAGCGCCGCAGCAGCCCTGCTCAGGCGGCGCAACGACCTCGAACCCGAGGCGGTCGAGGACGCGCACCGTCGCGTGGTGCACCTCTGGGTAGAGCTCGCCGTGCACGCAGCCGGTGAGGAGCGCGACGCGGCCCTTCGCGTCCACGGGGCGCGCGAGCGTGCCGCGGTCGCGGTACGCGCTCTTGCCGACGACGGGCGCGTACGACTCGAGCGTGCGGAGCTTCTCTGGCAGCACACGACCGAGTGGGCCTCGGATGATCGATTGGAGGCCGGAGCGCGTGTAGATGCGTCCGAGGCCGAAGATTGTGGCGAGCACCTTTGGGCGCGCGACGATGTGGCGCAGCACAAACGAGCGCAGCGTCCAGCCGAACGGTCGCCCCGTAACCCCGCGGTCCATGATCGAGGCGCGCGCGTCCTCCATGATCCGCCCGTACGGCACGCCCGAGGGGCACGCCGTCTCGCACGCTCGGCATTGGAGACACAGGTCGAGGTGACCAAGCAGCGAGTCCGTCGGTTCGACTTTGCCGTCGAGCACGCCGCGGATCAGGTGCAGGCGGCCGCGCGGCGACTCCAGCTCCTGTCCGGTGGCGATGTAGGTCGGACAGGTCGGCAGGCAGAAGCCGCAGTGGATGCAGTTCTGCAGGTCGGTCAGCGCGGGCGCGTCCTCGCCGACGAAGCCGGGGCCACGGAATGTGATCGGACCGCTGTAGCCGGTGGTCATACGTCCTCCTGCCAGCGGCCGCGGTTGAGCGTGCCACTCGGGTCGAACTGGCGCTTGAGTGATGTGACGAGCGTGCGCTCCGGGGTGTCGAATGGGTCGACCTCGGCGCGGAGTGTTGCGGGTGCGGACTCGATCTCGAGGAAACCGCCACGCTCGCGAGCGTACGCACGGAGTGCGCGCACGGACTCGGCGATCGTGTTTGCCTCGGGCATCACGGCGAGCACGCTGCCGGCGGCGAGGTGGCCCCAGGCGACGTACCCGCGCTCGGTGGCGAACTGTGTCGCGGCGGCGACCTGCGAGGAGGGGACGCCCAATCGCAGCACTGTGAGCGCCGAGGTGCCGGCGAGTGCGCGCAGCGTGACGAACGAGCCGGGACGAACCTCGCCCGCGTGCGGGGCGCGCGACGTAGCAGCCTCACGACGGATCGCGTCCTCGCAGCGTGCGAGCACGGCGTCACCACCCATGCATTCGAGCAGCACCTGTACGCGCGGCGGCAGTCCAGCAACCTCGGCGGCACCGGGTGCGAGGATCGAGAGCGCGCGCAGCGGGAGCGCAAGGTCCCAGAGGCGGTAGGCGACGTCCGCAGCAGACTCGAACGACTCGCACTCGATGGCGAGCGTGCGAGTGCTCACGGGCAACGGCTGCAGCTTAAAGGTTGCCTCGACGATCACGCCGAAGGCACCGAGCGCGCCCGTGTGCATGCGATGCATATCGTAGCCACTGACGTTCTTCACGACGCGACCGCCCGAGTGGGTGACGGTGCCGTCCGGCTGGATCGCCGTGATCCCGAGCACGAGGTCGCGCTGCCCCGGCACGTGATGACGCCATGCTCCGGGCCGCGCGGTCGCGAGCAAGCCGCCGATCGTGACGTTGTCGCTCGGTGGCGGGTCGGCGGGCAGGTACTGGCCGTGCGCGGCAAGCGTCTCTTGGAACGTGGCGAGCGTCATGCCCGCCTCGATGGTGGCGGTGAGGTCGTTGGGCTCGTACTCCACGACGCGCGCGAGGCCGGTCGTGTCGAGCGCGACGTCGTAGCGCGTGAGCGGACGGCCCAGTGCGGTCGCCGTACGTGCACCGAGCGGCACGAGCACGAGCCCCGCACTGTTGGCGGCGGCAACGACACGGACGACCTCGTCGCGTGTCTGGGGGCGCAGCGCGATCGCCGGTGCGGTGCCATCGATCGCGTAGTCCGCGACGTTGCGCGTGCGGTCGCCGGGCAGGAGCGAGCGCAGTGCCTCGGCGTTGGTGGTCGTCGTCATACGTACACGCCCGGCGTCGCGAGGTGCTGGCGGATCTCGGCCTCATGGCCGGCGCCGCAACCGTGACCGGTCGGCAGGATCTTGCAGGGATTGAATCGCTCGCCCGTGCCCCATGCGTCGCGGATGCGCTGCTGCGCCTCCAGGTCGGCGGCGCTGAAGATCCACTCCATGTAGGAGCGCTTCTCGAGGCCGACGCCGTGCTCGCCGGTGATCGAGCCACCGCTGTCGACGCACAGCCGCATGATCGCGCCGCCGAGGTCGAGCACCTTCTGCGTCGCGCCGGGGACGAGCTCGTCGAACATGATGTTTGGGTGCAGGTTGCCGTCGCCAGCGTGGAAGATATTGGCGCAGCGGAAGCCGGCCTCCGCGGAGAGCCGCATCACCTCGGCCATCACCTTTGGCAGCTGGGTGCGCGGCACGACACCGTCGAGGATGTAGAAGTTCGGCGAGATCGCGCCGATCGCTCCGATGCCGCCCTTGCGGCCTTCCCAGAGGCGCGCGCGCTCGGCTTCGGACTCTGCGGTGCGCACCTCGCGTGCGCCCATCTCACGGCAGGCGGTGACGACGTATTGCGCGTCGGCCTCGACGGACTCGCGCAGGCCCTCGACCTCGATCAGTAGCACGGCGCCGGCGTCGAGCGGGTAGCCGACGTGCAGTCGCGGCTCGACGGCACGGATGATCTCCTGGTCGAGCATTTCGAGGGCGACTGGGATCACGCCGCCGCTGATGATCGCGGAGACCGCTTCCGAGGCGATCTCGATCGACTCGAAGATCGCGAGCATCGTGCGCACGGCCTCGGGCTGCCGTTGCAGGCGCACCGTGATGCTTGTGACGATGCCCAGCGTGCCCTCCGAACCGACGAAGACGCCGCGCAGGTCGATCCCCGGCGCGTCCGGCACGCGGCTTCCGAGGTAGGTGACACGGCCATCCGGCAGCACGACCTCGATGCCCAGTACGTGGTTGACCGTGCTGCCGTGCGCGAGCGTGTGCGGGCCACCCGAGTTCGTCGCGATGTTGCCGCCAATGGTGCAGATGCGCTGCGACGAGGGGTCAGGCGCGTAGAGCAGCCCGTACTTCGCGCACTCGTCCTGTAGGCGCAGGTTGATCACGCCGGGCTGGATCACGGCGACGCGATCGCGCGGGTCGATCTCGACGATGCGGTTCATGCGCGTGAGGACGACCACGACGCCGCCCATGATCGGCACTGCGCCCCCGGCGAGCCCCGTCCCAGAACCTCGAGGCACGATCGGGACGCCAAAGGCGTTCGCGATCACGATGGCGGCGGAGACCTGCTCGGTCGTGGAGGGGAAGACCACCGCGTCGGGACGGCGGCGGTCGATGGTGGCGTCGTACTCGTAGCCGATGAGGTCTTCGGCGCGCCAGAGCACGTTCTGCTCACCGAGGGCCGCGATCAGGTCGCTGGCCAGCGCCGTCCGGGAGGCGTCTAAGGCCTGCTCGACGCTGCGGCGGAAGGGATTGCGCATCGCTCGCCACCCTCTCGGCTGGACGCTCTCCTGGCGGATGCGCCCCCACGGATGGCGCAGTGTAGCATCGTGGGATGGCCCCAACCGAACGTTTGCGCGACGACTCCAATGATGGTGCGCAGCGCGCGCCGATCGACCTCGACGCTGTGCGCGAGGGGCTCGAGACGGCCGTCCGCGAGGCCGGTGCGGCGATCCTCGAGGTGGCGAAGCGTCCCAACCTGGATGTGCGCCACAAAGGCTGGGAAGGCCCGGTGACCGCCGCCGACTACGCGAGCGACGACGTGCTGCACCGCCTGCTGATGCCGCTCATCCCCGGCGCCCACTGGCTCTCCGAGGAGTCCGAGCAGGACATGCCGCTGGTCCGAGGCGAGCCGACCTGGGTGGTGGATCCGCTAGACGGCACCCGCGAGTTCGTGCGCGGGCTGCCGGAGTTCGGCGTGACCGTGGGCCTCTTCATCGACGACAAGCTGGTGCTCGGCGCGGCTGGGCTGCCCTCGGACGACGTCGTGATGTCGGGTCTGCTCGACGGCGAGCGCCGCGAGGCACGCGCTAACGGCGAGGTGATGACCACGCTCGCCACTGATCGCGAGGTGCACCGCGTCGTGGTCTCCCGCAACGACTACGAGCGGAACAAGATTCACCTGCAATTGCCGTGGGACGTCTACCCGTGCGGCAGCGCCGTTGTGAAACTCGCCCACGCCGCAGCGGGCGAGGCTGACGTCTACTTCTCGACTGGCCCGCGCTCGGTGTGGGACGTCGCCGGCGGTACGGCGGTCCTCGAGGCTGTCGGTGGCTCACTGATGCTCTTTAACGGCACCTCGCTCAACCTTTCGCCGATGCGCGTGCGCGTCCCCCCATACGCCGCCGGCGCTCCGAGCGCGTGCCGCGCGCTGCTCCGGCGTCTCGGGGCAGCGGTCTAGCTCGATGGTCGACGACCTCATCGCACGCGCGCTCGATGTGAACCAGGACAACCTCGCCCTGGGCAACGAGGTATTCGAGCGCGCGGGCGCACGCTTCGTGCGCAACCTCGCGGAGCCGCTGGTCTACGACGCGAACCACATCGATACGGTGACGGCTCGAACGCCCGAGGAGATTCGCGCGCTCCTCAATGCAATGCACGACGCGTACGCGCACAGCGGGACGCTGATCGTGCATACCGATCAGCGCACATCTCCAGAGTTCGAGGCGGCGTTGCTGCTTGAAGGGTTCGTGCACAACAGCGACGCGCTTGTCTCGCTGCTCGAAGGGCCGCTCACGCGTCAGGTGACGGGCGTCGATATTCGTCTCGTTGCTACGGAGGCGCAGTGGAGCGACTTCACTCGTGTGCACGCGCTGGCGTGGGGCGACAACGCCCACATCGCTGAGGTAGCCGAAGCGATGATGCGCACCATGCGGGCAAAGCAGCCGCCGACGCGCTACTGGGCGGCCTACGTCGGCGACGAGCTCGTGGGTGGTCTCAATGCCTGGGAGGGCACTGCTGGTGTCGGTCAGGTCGAGACGATGTTCACGCATCCTGACTATCGCCATCGCGGGATCGCGACGGCACTCCTCGGACATTGCGTCGAGGATGCTCGTGCGCACGGGTGCGGGCCGGTGGTGATTGTGTCGTCGCCTGATGACACGCCGAAGCAAATGTATGCGGACCTTGGCTGGCGCCCCATGGCGGTGAAGCGCCAGTGGCACAAGCCGCGAACGAGTTAGCAGCGCACGAGGCAGCGTTTTAGGGGATCTGCCTGAGCAGCGCATCCTCGTATGCGGTCGCGAGTCTAGTTAGGCGTCGTTGGGCCGATACGAAGAGCCAAGCAAGGCCGAGTGATAAAGCTTCGAACCCTGCGAGAAATGAACACGGACTAGCGAGCTGATGACCGCTTCCGCTGGCGATCCAACGGAAGAGAAACGGGAAAATAGCTGCAAGAATGCATGCGCCGACACACGCTCCGAGTCCATTGGCCTGATCCAGCAGCATCCGACCTCGATCGAGCGCACGTTGATTCGCCTCTGCGCGCACATGGATGACTGCATCAACCCATGCGGGCTGCATGCCCGCCGGTGTGTCGGCGAGCGCTTGCTGCAGCTGCGGGGCATGCGTGTTCATGAGGTGGACATCGTCCAGCCAGAGCGGCAGTGGTCCTCTCGCCAAATCCAGCCGATTCCGGAGAATCGCGCGAACCCACCACTGCAACTGTGTGTGCACGGTCTGCGATAGGAATCCAAGCGGGATTGTTGCGGCAGTCGCAACAGCGACGAACTCGCCTTCGACCTTTGGAATCTCCTGTTTGCCAGCTAGCAGGAGTTCGAAGCCCACCCATAGCAGCGCCAATATCTCGACGATGCTCCCGGGTATTGCGTAGCGAACAATGCGCGCGGCATCACTCACGATTCGCCTCGGAGCGCTTCAACCACGCCGGAGAGGCCCGAGGTGCGCGTGACGCCGGGCGCGTAGCCGGGGGCGCGGTTGCGAGGCCAGTCGCACAGGAACACTCGAGTGCCGGCGGTGTTCGCCTGCGCGAGCAGTTGTGCGGTGCGGCCGTCGTCGTCTACATGCTCCGAGGGGCGCAACGCCTCGACCATGCGCAGTTTGAAGTGCGGCGACTTGAGGTCGGTGTCGTTGACGATGATCTCCTCGATGTATTGGTCGAGGTCGTAGCGGGCGAGCCAGTCGTGCGGTGAGGTGCGACGGCCGGTGAGCACGACGATCTCGCGCAGCTCGGCGAGCGCGCGCAGCGACTCGGCGGCATCGTGCATTGGGCGGCGGAAGTTGAAGCGTAGGTAGTCGGCGAACTCACCGATGCCTCGAGGCGGGACGCTCGCGGTCGGCGGCGGCGCGAGTGGGTCGAGGAAGTCCGCGGTGATGCCGAGGTTGAGCCCGAACGGTGGCGAGCAGATCACGCCATCGAAGTCGAGCGTGATCAGCGGCCGCGTGCGCGGCTCGGTGGTCACGAGCTAAAGCTTCGTCGGGGGCTCGGGCGGCGGGGGAGGCGGCACGCCAGGGGGTGGAGGCGGCTCGACGTTCGGCTGTGAGCCGGTGCGCGAGACCTCGTTGGTCGTCGTGCGGTGCTGCAGTGCGGCCGCGAACTGTTCGAGGCGATCCTCGACCTTTCGGAAGACGGTACCCTCGGGGTACACGCCGTTGGCATCGCGCACACCGGCGGGGACGCCCGTGAGCACCTCGATGCCCTGTTCGATCGTGTCGACCTGCCAGACGTTGAACTTGCCGTCGGCGATCGCCTGTGCGACCTCGGGCCGCAGCGCAATGTTCGGCACGTTGGTGTGCGGTAGCATTACGCCGTGCGAGCCGTCGAGGCCGCGCGCGCGGCAGACCTCGTAGAAGCCCTCGATCTTCTGCGTACCGCCGCCGATCGGCTGGATCTCGCCGTGCTGGTTCACCGAGCCGGTCACAGCGATGTGCTGCGAGATTGGCACGTCCGCGAGCGCGGAGAGCACGGCATAGATCTCGGTGGACGAGGCGGAGTCGCCGTCGATGCCACCGTAGAGCTGCTCGAACGTCATCGAGGCGTGCATCGACATCGCGCGCGTCTGTCCGAAGCGTGACGCGAGGAAGCCGCGCAGGATCATGAAGCCCTTGTTGTGGATTGCGCCGGCCATATCGGTCTCGCGCTCCACGTTCACGATCGTGCCGCTGCCGGCGGCGACGACGCAGGTGATGCGCGAGGGACGACCGAAGGCGATGTCGCCGAGGTCGAACACCGACAGCGCGTTGACCTGCCCGACGACCTCGCCGTCAGTGGCGATGAACATCGAGCCATCATCGATCGCCTGCTGCATCCGGTCGCGCACGAGTGCGGAGCGATACGTGAGCTCCTCGAGTGCGCGTTCGACGTGCTTCGCGTCCACCTCGGACGCGTTGTCCTGGCCAGCCCAGTAGTCGGACTGGCGGATCAGGTCGACGAATGCGCCCATGTTGGCTGAGAGGCGTCGCTGGTCCTCCGCTGTACGTGACGAGTGCTCCACGAGGCGAGCAACCGCAGCCGCGGTGAACGGGCGCAGTCCACCGAGGTCGCACTGCGCTCGCACGACCGAGGCAAGGCCGAGCACGGTGTCGGTCGTGCGGCGGAAGTCGGTGTCGAAGTCGGCCTTTACACGGAACAGCTCGCGGAAGTCGGGGTCGTAACGCAGCAGCGCCGAGTGCAGGTTGCCATCGCCGATCAGGGCGACCTTCAGGTCGAGCGGGATCGGCTCCGGGCGCAGCCCGGTCGTCGGTACGAGGCCGAGCGATTCGTTGAGGTTCTCGACGGCGACCGCGTCCTGTGAGAGCGCGCGCTTCAGCGCCTCGTACGCCGGTGATTGCTGCAGCAGGTCACGCATGCGGATCACGATGAAGCCGCCGTTCGCGTTGAGTAGCGAGCCGGCTCGGATCATCGTGTGGTCAGTGATCATCGTGCCGTACTGACCGACGTAGTCGATGCGGCCAATCAGGTTGTAGTAAGTCGGGTTGTTCTCGATCACGACCGGCGCGCCCTCTTGCGAGGTGTGCGCGATCAGCACGTTCACCTCGTAGCGGTGGAGGAGGGCGGCCTGCACCTGCGCGGGGTTTGGGCCGCCGGGTACGGACGGCTGCTGCTCAGTGCGGAACGCGTCGCTCTGGTTCGTGATGTCGGTGCGCACACCCTCGACGAACTGTGCGACCTCCTGGTCATCGCCCCAGCGCTGGGTGATGCGCAGGAAATGGTGGTCGATCGCGAACGACGCGACCTGTCGGTCGAGCTGCTCGACCTGCTCCGTCCCACCGCGCTCGACGGAGCGCATCTGGAACAGCGCCTCCTGCACGGTGCGGTCGAGGTCCTGCGAACCCTTCGAGATCTCGATGCGACGCTCCTCGGGCAGCTGCCCGAACTGCTCGTCGGTGATCGGCTGGCCGTTGTTGATCGGCGCGGACTGGATGCCCTGCGGTGTGATCTGCAGCGCGAAGCCAAGCTGGCGCGCCTGCTCCTGCAGCGAGGCGATTAGTGCGTTGCGCTGGGTCTCGAGCTCGCGCGCGAGCTCCTGCCGCTGGCGGAGGTATGAGTCCGAGTCGAACGCCTGCCCGAGCTCGGTGCCGGCAGAGCGCACGGCCTGTGCCACGGCCTCGGCGAACTCGCGCGCCTCGCCAGACGGGAAAGAGATCGCGTTCGGCCGGTCGGGGGCCTGGAAGTTGTGGACATAAACCCAGTCAGGCGGCGGGTCGAGCTGGGCTGCGCGTCGGCGGAGGAAGCTCTCGACGATTGTCGCCTTGCCAAGGCCGTCCTGGCCTGCGGCGTAGAGGTTGTAGCCGTCCGCCCGCATCCCCAGCGCGAACTCGATCGAGCGCACGGCGCGCTCCTGCCCGAACACGGCGTCGAGGGAGTGGAGGTCGTTGGTGGTGGAGAAGGGGAGCGAGGCGGGATCGCAGTAGGCGGTGAGCTGGTCGGCGGGCACTCGTCGTTCGCTGCGAAGGTCTGCCATGCGTGCCTGCCCATCCCTGTGCTCGCGCGTACGGGGGCGATGGTAGCACCGGGGTAGCAGCGGTCATCCTGCCGAGCAGGTAGCATCGCCACCGCGAGAGACGTGTTCGAGGAGGTCCGCGTGCGAGCCGCTGTGATCACCGCACCCGGTGGCCCCGAGGTGTTTGCCATCCAGGAGATCGACGACCCGATCGTCGGCCCGGAGGAAGTCCTAGTCGCGGTGCGCGCGACTGCACTGAACCGCGCCGACCTGCTCCAGCGACGCGGTCGCTACCCGGGCCCGCCCGGTACTCGTGACGATGTGCCTGGCCTCGAGATGGCCGGTGAGGTGATTGAGGTCGGCGCGAACGTCCGAGCGTGGCAGCCGGGCGATCGCGTGATGGCACTGCTCGGTGGCGGCGGCTACGCGGACCGCATCGCGGTGCACGAGCGGATGCTGATGCGCATCCCCTCGAACCTCTCGTTCACGCAGGCTGCCAGCATCCCCGAGGTCTTCCTCACCGCATTCGACGCGCTGTTCATGCAGTGCGGTCTGCAGCCGGGGGAAAACGTGCTTGTGCACGCGGTTGGCTCGGGCGTCGGCTCGGCGGCGGTACAGCTTGCCTCGGCGGTGGGGTGTCGCACGTTTGGCACCGCGGGCAGCGAGGACAAGCTCGCGCGCGCGAAGGAACTCGGCCTCGAGGTCGGCGTGAACTACCACGAGGGTGACTTCGCTGAGGCGGTCAAGGCCGACACGAACGGTCGAGGTGTGGACGTGATCCTCGATGTGATCGGTGCCGCGTACTGGCCGCTCAACATCAGCTCGATGGCGCAGCGTGCGCGCATGATCATCGTCGGCACGCTGGGCGGTGCGAAGATTGAGGTAGACCTCGGGGCGCTCATGTCGAAGCGGGCGAGCGTGCAGGGCACGCTGCTCCGAGCGCGTGCGCTCGAAGAGAAGGCGGCGCTCACGCAGGCGTTTGCGAAGCGCTTCCTCCCGATGTTCGAGTCCGGCCGCCTGCAGCCCGTGATCGACCGCGTCTACCCGATCGCGGAGGTTGGCGACGCGCATACGTACATGGAGACGAACGCAAACTTCGGCAAGATCGTGCTTGAGCATGAGGTGCGCGGGTGATCACGCCGCACATGAACTGGGTCGCGATCATGGTCGCCGCGTTCGTTGCGTTCGTGGGCGGCGCGATCTGGTACTCACCGGTGCTATTCGCAAAGCGCTGGGCTGAGCTCGTCGGCATGACCGAGGAGTCGGCGCAGAGCGGTGGCATGGCGCTCGCGATGATCATCCAGGCGCTGCAGGCCGTCGTCGCTGCCGCGGTGCTCGCGGTCATCGTGTCGTGGTCTGGCTCCGACAACCCGCTCGAAGGTGCCGGTGTCGGCGCGCTGCTCGGTGGCGGCATCGTCGCGCTCGACCACGTGAAACTGCTCGTCTTCGAGCGCCGGTCGCCGGTGCTCTTCGCGATCAACAACGGCTACACGCTGCTCGCCTTCATCCTGATCGGGGCGATCGAGGCGACATGGCGGTAACGAAGTGACCTCGGAGTCGACGCAGTCCGTCGAGCAGGCGGTGATCGCCGCCAACGACGCGTTCTATCGCGTGTTCGCCGCGAAAGACCTCGCTGCGATGGATGAGCTGTGGGCGCAGCGTGTTGCGTGCGCGACCGTGCATCCGCTCGGCGAGCTGGTGCTGGGTCGCGAATGGGTGATGGAGACCTGGGAGCTGATCTTCCAGGACCCGAACCAGCCACGCGTGGTGATGGGCGACCCGCACGTTGCCATGCAGTCGTCCGAGTCCGCCTACGTCACCTGCCGCGAGTTCGCCTCGGGCAACGCGCTTGTCTCGACGAACTTCTTCGTGCTCGAGGACGGCGCGTGGCGCATCACGCACCATCACTCGAGCCCGATCGTGATGCTGCAGGGCTAACGCGACGCCTCGCACGCTCTCGGCCGCCGGTCGCAAGGCCATCGAGGCGGTTGTGCGGTCGCATCTCAGCAGCGGTTGGCAGACGGCGGCGCAGTGCGCGGTCTATCGCGATGGTGTGCTGCAGCTCGAACTACGGCTCGGCGAGCAACGCCCCGACGCGCGCATGCTGTGGTTCTCCGCGACGAAGCCGCTGACTGCAGTCGCGACGCTGCTGCTCGCGGAGCGGGGCGTGATCGACCTCGATGCACCGATCGCGGATGTGTGGCCCGAGTTCGCACAGGGTGGCAAGGCTGCGGTCACACCTCGACACGTGCTCACCCATCGCGGTGGCTTTCCGATCTTCCCGCCGGACTTCGACTGGTCGCGGATCGACGACTGGCAGGCGGTCACCGCCGCGACTGCGAGTCTTGAGGCGATGTGGGAACCCGGCACGGCGATTGGCTATCACCCCGTCACCTATGGCTTCGCGCTCGGGGAGCTGATGCGCCGGTTCGATGGCCGCATGCCTCGAGATCTGCTGCGCGATGAGCTGTTTGCACCGCTCGGTATGGACGCCTCGCTCGGCGTCGGGCCGGACGGCGACCTCGCGAGCGTCGTGCCCGTGATCGCGGAGTCCGAGGTCACCTTCGACGATCCCGAGGGCAGTGAGCGTCGCACCTCATGGATGGTGGAGCGGTTCAACTCGGCGGCTACGTTGCGTGGGCAACTGCCGGCGGCGAACGCCGTCGGCACTGCTGAGGCGCTCGCGCGGTTCTACGCGATGCTCGCGAACGGCGGCGAGCTTGATGGCATGCGGATCTTGCGAGCCGACAGCGTGCGCGAGGCGACCTCGGTGCAGGCGCACACGGATTCCGACGCGCTGTGGGGCATGCCCGCCTCGTATGGCCTCGGTTTCATCGTTGGCGGCTACCCACCGCTCGACACGCCGGGCGCATACGGCCACTTCGGTCAGCAATGTGCCGTGGGCTGGGCCGACCCCGAGCGCGGCATCGCTGCCGCGTACATCACCAACGGCCTGCATGAGCCGGCGATCGTCGCGTTGCGCAACGCCGAGATCGGCGCGGCCGTTATCGGGGCGTGCGAAGACTAGTCCGCGCTCGGCGGCTTCGGCTTCAGCCGGATGTAGAGCGGCACGAATGGGATGAAGCAGATCCACAGCCGGTCGCGCTCGGGCGTCAGGTACGCGCCGATGAACATCGCGCGCCACGAGAACTCGAACCGCGGCTTGAACATGCTCGCTCCGAGCTAGGGCCGGCGACCTCGAGGTTGTCGTCGCGTGCGGCGGCGCAGCGCGTGATCGGGCCGCTCGGTCGTGGACTCGATCACCACGGGCTCGGGCGGTGGTGTCGGCTTCGGGCCAATCCGCGAGGCGATGCGTTGCGAGATCAGCACCGACCCGAACGAGGTGATTGCGGCGAGCGGCACCGTGAGCAGCACGGCGTACCAGTCACCGTCGGTGAAGAAGTACGTCATCACCGTCGTCGCCGCGGTGACGAGGACGACGCGGATCAGGATCTGTTGCATGGTCAGTGGACGCATGCGCGGCA